>NZ_JBSFNQ010000003.1:0-220635 GCF_053981115.1 Streptomyces sp. NPDC003691
GCGGCCAACCAGCCGCGGACCATCGCGGGCGGGACGATCGCCGAGGATTCCTTCCTGGTCACCAAGATCCTGATCGGGATCAATCTGGCCGTCTTTGTCGCGGTGCTGGCGCTCGGGGACCGCTTCGTCGACGAGCTGAGCCTGATCGGTCTGGCGTACAGCCCGCTGCTGGACCAGGTCGTGGGTCTTGCCGACGGTGAGTGGTACCGCCTGCTGACCTCGGTCTTCCTGCACCAGGACCTGTCCCATATCGCGTTCAACATGCTGGCCCTCTGGTTCCTGGGCCGGATGGTCGAACCGGCGCTGGGCCGGAGCCGCTTTCTCGCGGTCTATCTGCTCTCAGGGCTGGGCGGCGACGTCTTCGTCTATCTGCTGAGCGAGCCCAACCAGGCCACGATCGGCGCCTCCGGCGCGATCTTCGGTCTGGTGGGTGCCTTCGCCGTGCTGCTGCGGCGGATGAACCTCGACCTCCGGCCGGTGGGGCTGATCATCGCGATCAGTGTGGTGCTGACGGTGGTACGGCCGGGGGAGATCTCCTGGCAGGCCCATCTCGGCGGACTGCTGACGGGCGGGCTGCTCGCCCTGGCGATGGTCTACGCGCCCCGGGCGCACCGGAACGCGGTGCAGTGGGCCGCGGGTGCCGCGGTGCTGGTGGCGATCGTGGCGGCGCTGGCCGCCCGGACCGCTTTTCTCACCTGAGCCGGTCCGGCCCGGGCAGCGAGCCCGAGCCGCCCGTCCGACCCGGCTGCGGGTCGGGCTGTGGGCCGGGCCGGAGGGCGCGGCCGGCCTTCCGGGGATTCCGCCCGGCGGTGCGGCCGACCCGCTGGGTATTCGGCCGGACCGGGTATCCGGTTGGACCGCTGAGCAGGGTTTTCTCCCACACCCCGGATAGTTGTCCACAGCATGTGCCGGATCTTGTGCACGGTGTGGTAAAGCGAACCGCCCCTTGTCCCGGCCGGGCTGCTGCCCAGCGGGGACAAGGGGCGGAGGGTGGTCACCGGGATGGCGGACGCCGACTCGTGCAATCACACCGGCGTCAACATCCGGAAGGTTATCCACAGATCGTCTGACCTTTTCCCCACTGTGGACAACTTTGTGGAAAGGTCTGTGGATAACTTGATGGGTAACTTGTGGAAGTGGCCCTGGAGGGGCTACTTCCACTGGGTCGAGACGGCGAAGCCCGCCGCGATGAACCCGAAGCCCACCACGATGTTCCAGTTCCGGAGGTCCTCGATCGGCAGGCTGCCGTCGGTCACGTAGAACAGAACGATCCAGACAAGACCGATCAGAAACAGTGCAAGCATGACCGGTGCTACCCAGCTCCGGTTGGTCAGCTTGATGGTCGTCGCTTGCTTGCCCGCAGGCGGCGTGAAATCGGCCTTCTTGCGGATACGTGACTTCGGCACGAGGGACTCTCCTGTCGATGCGCTGCGTTACCGCGCAGGGAACGGTGGCTGGCGCCCGGTCCGGAGGAAGCGACGGGGACCACTGCCTCCCCCGGGCGTCCGTTAGCGTAGTGCTTCCGCGGCGCCTGGTGAGATAAGGGTACGCTGAGCAATTCTGCCGGTGGGCAGGGGCGCGGGGACAGGGGGCTGACCGGGATGTGGACGAACGGCGCGGCGTACGGGCCGCCGGGGCCTCCGCCCGTGATCACGTGATGGGGCCCCGCCGGGTCGTGCTGCGGTCGCTGACCGCCGCCGTCTTCGCCCTCGCCGGGCTGATCTTCGTCACCAGCTTCAACACCGCCAAGGGCACCAACCTCCGCACCGACGACTCCCTGCTGAAGCTCTCCGATCTGATCCAGCAGCGCAGCGACCGCAACGGCGAACTCGACGAGTCGACGGCCGAGCTGCGCGACGAGGTCGACTCGATGGCCCGCGGCGACGACGGGTACACCCGTGAGGAGGACGCCCGGCTCGGCGCGCTGAAGCGGGCCTCGGGCACCGAGAAAGCAGCGGGCCGGGCGCTGACCGTCACTCTCGACGACGCTCCGCCGAACGCCCGCGCGGCCCCCGGCTACCCCGAGCCCGGGGCCAATGACCTCGTTATCCACCAGCAGGACCTCCAGGCCGTCGTCAACGCTCTCTGGGCGGGCGGAGCCGAGGGCATCCAGGTCATGGACCAGCGGCTGATCTCCACCAGCGCGGTGCGCTGTGTGGGCAACACCCTGATCCTCCAGGGCCGGGTCTACTCGCCCCCGTACAAGATCACGGCGGTCGGCGACCAGGACGCGCTGCGCCGGGCGCTGGACCGCTCCCGGGCCGTCCAGAACTACCAGCTCTACGTCAAGGCGTACGGGCTCGGCTGGAAAGTGGACGAGCACGACACCGTGACTCTTCCGGGGTACTCCGGCACAGTGGACCTCCATTACGCGAAGCCTGTCGCCCCGTCGAGCTGAGCGGACCGGGCGGAGACCGGGCGGCCGGGCGCCGGAGCGGCCACTCACCCCTGGGGGTCCGCGGTGTCGGTGCGGCTGATCGTCCGCAGCCTGAGCGAGCTGTGCATCACGGCCGGCACGGTCGTCGTGCTGTTCACCGGCTATATCGTCCACTGGACCGGGGTGAAGGCCGCCGGGGCCACCGACGGGCAGATCGCCCAGCTCCAGCGGGAGTGGGCCCGTGGCACGGTCGAACCGCCCGGGCTCCCGGCCGCCCCCGGCGGCGCCTCCCCGGCACCGTCCACCACGGAAGCACCGGCCGCCGGGCCCGCGGAATCCACCGCTCCGGCGCCGGGACCCGGCTATCGGCCCGGTAGACCCTTCGCCGTGATGTACATCCCCCGCTTCGGCCGGGAGTGGGACTGGCCGGTGCTGGAGGGCACCGGGACCGGCACTCTGAAGAAGGGCCTCGGCCACTACCCCCGGACCGCCGCCCTCGGCCGGACCGGGAACTTCTCCGTGGCCGGCCACCGCCGTACGTACGGCGACCCCTTCAAGGACTTCCCGCGGCTGCGGCCCGGGGACGCGGTCGTCCTCACGGACGGTACGACCTGGTACACGTACCGGATCGCCGCAAAGCCCTACCGAACGGTCCCGACCGATATCGGAGTGGTCGATCCCGTTCCGGAGAAGTCACCTTTCGTACAACCGGGGCGCTATCTCACCCTGACCACCTGCGAGCCGGAGTGGGGCAGCAGCCACCGGCTGATCGCCTGGGCGCGGCTGGCCGCCACCCGCCCTGTGACGCACGGCAAACCGGAAGCTTTGCGCGGCTGACCCGCAGCTCCGCGCCGCCCCGTAATCTGGACCGGTACCGAAACGAAAGGGACGGCATGTACGGCTGGATCTGGCGGCATCTGCCGGGCAACGCGTGGGTGCGTGCCCTCATCTCGCTCGTCCTGGTCCTGGGAACCGTCTATCTGCTGTTCCAGTACGTCTTCCCATGGGCCGAGCCGCTGCTTCCGTTCAACGACGTCACGGTCGACGGAGCCGGGTCCGGAACCGGAACCGAAGGGACCGAGGGGGCCACCCGATGAGCGAGCGGCGCGCACGCATCCTGGTCGTCGACAACTACGACAGCTTCGTCTTCAACCTGGTCCAGTACCTGTACCAGCTCGGCGCGGAGTGCGAGGTCGTACGGAACGACGAAGTCGCGCTCTCCCACGCGCAGGACGGCTTCGACGGCGTACTGCTCTCTCCGGGCCCCGGCGCGCCCGAACAGGCCGGTGTCTGTATCGACATGGTCCGCCACTGCGCCGACACCGGCGTGCCCGTCTTCGGCGTCTGTCTGGGGATGCAGTCGATGGCCGTGGCGTACGGCGGAGTGGTCGACCGGGCTCCCGAGCTGCTGCACGGCAAGACATCGCCGGTCGTCCACGAGAGCAAGGGCGTCTTCGCCGGGCTCCCGTCGCCGTTCACCGCCACCCGCTACCACTCCCTGGCCGCCGAGCCCGCGGCGCTGCCGCCGGAGCTGGAGGTCACGGCCTGGACCGCGGACGGCATCATCATGGGGCTGCGCCACCGTGAACTGCCGGTCGAGGGAGTTCAGTTCCACCCCGAGTCGGTGCTCACCGAGCACGGGCATCTGATGCTCGCGAACTGGCTGGAGCAGTGCGGGGACACGGGGGCGATCGGCCGGTCGGCGGGGCTGGCGCCGGTGGTGGGCAAGGCCCTGGTGTGACCGGGCGGGAGCCGGACCGGGGGGAGGGGCTCTCGCCGTGGTTCACGGCCGGTGCCCGGGTGACCAGGGACGCCGCCGACCGGCAGCAGCCCGCCGGGGCCGCCGGACCGTCCGCCGCGGCCCCGCAGTACCAGGAACACCAACAGCAACAAGAGCAGCAGCAGTACGCGCCCGCTCAGCAGCCGTCCGGACCCCCGCAGCCTCAGCCGTACTCTCCGCGGCAGTCCGACCGGGAGCACCCGGGTGCCCCGGACCCGGCGCGGCCCGCGGCCCGGCCGCGGGCGCGTGACGCGGGGGACACCGCGGTCATGCCCGCGATCGGCGACGGGCCCGGTGCCGGCGCTGCCTCCGGTGTACGCGGCGCACCCGGGGGATTCCCGGATCCGGCGCCCGCCGAGCCGCTGCCGCCCGGCCCCGGCCGGGCCGAGCGCCGCCGGGCGGCCGCCGCGGCCGCGCGGAAGGGCCGGGGGCGCGGCCGCCGGCAGCCGTCCGCCGCGGAAGGACCGGCCGCCGGGGAGCCCGGCCGTCCGCTGACCCGGGTCGAGGCCCGCCGGGCCGCCAAAGCGGCCAAGGACAGCCCGGCGGTGATCGCCAGCCGCGCCATGGGCGAACTCTTCATCACCTGCGGTGTGGTGATGCTCCTCTTCGTCACCTACCAGCTGTGGTGGACCAATGTCCGCGCCGGGATGGAGGCGGGCAAGGAGAAGGAGCGCATCCAGCAGAGCTTCACGGACACCGCGCGCGACCCCGGGGCCTTCCGGCCCGGCGAGGGGTTCGCCATCATGTACATCCCCAAGCTGGACGTCGTCGTCCCGGTCGCCGAGGGCATCGACAAGAAGAAGGTCCTCGACCGCGGCATGGTCGGCCGCTATGCGGAAGGCCGCCTCAAGACGGCGATGCCGTCCGACCGTACGGGCAACTTCGGGGTCGCGGGCCACCGCAATACCCACGGCGAACCGTTCCGCTACATCAACCGCCTCAAGCCGGGCGATCCGATCGTCGTCGAGACCCGGGACGCTTACTACACCTACGAGATGGCGAGCATCCTGCCGCAGACCGCGCCGTCCAATGTCGCGGTCCTCGACCCGGTACCCCGTGGCTCGGGCTTCACCGGACCCGGCCGGTACATCACCCTCACCACCTGCACGCCCGAGTTCACCAGTACGTATCGCATGATCGTGTGGGGCAGGATGGTCGAGGAGCGGCCGCGCAGCAAGGGCAAACCCGACGCCCTCGTAGGGTAGTGCCGGACCAGCGGCCCGTCCGGGCCCCGTCCACCGCATCAGGGGCCACAAAGGAAACAGACGGGAACAGGTGCAGCAGTGTCACGTGCACGCAGCCGGATCGCCGGTGCCATCAGTGTCCTCGGGGAGCTGCTGATCACCGCGGGCGTGGTGCTCGGTCTCTTCGTCGTCTACTCGCTCTGGTGGACCAATGTGATCGCCGACCGCGAGGCGGCCCGCCAGGGCGGTGAGGTGCGCGACGGCTGGAAGGCGAACAACGCGCCGCGCGGCCTCGACACCAAGGACGGGATCGGCTTCCTCCATGTACCGGCCATGAAGAACGGCGAGGTGCTGGTGAAACGGGGCACCGACCCCGAGGAGCTGAACGACGGGATCGCCGGGTACTACACCAAGCCGGTCAAGTCGGCGCTGCCGTGGGACGCCAGGGGCAACTTCACCCTGGCCGCCCACCGGGACGGCCACGGGGCCAAGTTCCACAATATCCACAAGATCAGGACGGGCGATCCGATCGTCTTCGAGACCAAGGACACCTGGTACGTCTACAAGGTCTACAAGACGCTGCCGAAGACCTCCAAGTACAACGTGGACGTGCTGGACCCGGTGCCCGCGGAGTCCGGGAAGAAGAAGCCGGGCCGGTACATCACCCTCACCACCTGCACCCCGGTCCTCACCTCCGACTACCGCTATATCGTCTGGGGCGAGCTGGTGCGCGAGGTCAAGGTCGACCGGGACCGCACCAAGCCGGCCGAACTGCGCTGAAACGATCCGCGGACCGTACGTTCCGCGGCCGCCGGTGGGATACGGGGAGGGCCCCGGCACCCTGATGGGTGCCGGGGCCCTCCCCGTACTCCGTACGCTGCCGGTCACTCCGGCCCGGGGTCAGTCGCCGCCGTCGCTGCCGACGATGAGGCCGCCGCCGCCGTTGCCGCCGTTTCCACCGTTCCCGTTGCCGCCGCCGAAGTCCTGGGTCTGCACATTGACCTTGTCGCCCTGGTTCAGCGGGGTCCCGACCTGCGGGTCCTGCTGGACGATCCGCGCGTTGTTGCCCCGCGGGCCGTTGATGTCGCCCAGTTCGAGACCCTGCTGCTGAAGGGCCGCCCGGGCCTGCTCCACGGTCAGCGTCACCAGCATCGGCACCTGCGTCTGCTGCTGCTCCGGACCCTTGGAGACCTTCAGCTTCACGGTCGAGCCCTTGCCGGCCTTGCCGTTGCGCGGACTCTGGTCGACGATCTCGTTGACCGGCTTGTCCGAGTCGACCATCTCGACCTCGACCTTGAAGTCCAGGGTCTCCAGCTGCTGCTGGCCCTGGTTGAGCTGGCGCGTCACGACGTCCGGCACATCGACCCTGGCCTCACGGGCCACGGTGATGGTGACGGTCGAGTTCTTCTCGGCCTCGCTGTTGCCCTCGGGATCCTGGCTGATGACCTTGCCGGCCTCGACCTCTTCGGACTCGGCCGTCTTGACCTCGACCTTGAAGCCCTTGCGGGTCAGCGCCTCCCGGGCGGTCTCCTCGGACTTCTCGGTGACATCGGGCACTTCGATCTTCGGCGCGCCGGCGGAGACCACGACCTGGATGGTGTCGCCCTGGTCCATCTCCCCGGTCTCGGGAGTCTGGCTGCAGATCGTGCCCTTGGGCTGTTCACAGGGCTCGGTCGCGGTCTGGGCGATCTTGACCTTGGCGTTGTCCGCCAGGTTCTGGGCCTTCTCCATGGTCTGGCCCACCAGAACGGGGACCGGTACCTGGGTGGGGCCGCCGTTGTCGTTGTTGAAGACGGTGCGCCCGATCAGAATCGCGCCGACCAGCACCAGAATGGCCGCGACCGCCAGCAGTATGGTCGAGGTGTTCGACTTCTTCCCCCGGCCGCCACGGCGGTCGGGACGGTCGTCGTAGTGGCCGAAACCGCCGTCGTCGGGGTTCATCGGCGGCAGCATCGACGTCTGGGCGGCGGCCGGCTCGGCCTGCCGCAGCGCGGTCGTCGGCTGGTCCTGGGGACCGTAACCGCCGCCGTAGCCGACGGCGCCCAGCGCGGCCGTGGCGGCCACGGGCTGTCCGTCGAGGCAGGCCTCGATGTCCGCGCGCATTTCGTCGGCGGACTGGTAGCGGTAGTCCGGGTCCTTGACCAGGGCCCGCAGGACGATGGCGTCCATCTCGGGCGTGATCTCGGGGTCGAAGACGGACGGCGGCTGGGGCTCCTCCCGGACGTGCTGGTACGCCACGGCCACCGGCGAGTCGCCGATGAACGGCGGCCGTACGGCCAGCAGCTCGTACAGCAGGCAGCCGGTGGAGTAGAGGTCGGAGCGGGCGTCGACCTGCTCGCCCTTGGCCTGCTCGGGGGAGAGGTACTGCGCGGTGCCGATGACGGCCGCGGTCTGGGTCATCGTCATCCCCGCGTCGCCCATGGCGCGCGCGATGCCGAAGTCCATCACCTTGACCTGGCCGCTCCGGTTCAGCATGACGTTCGCGGGCTTGATGTCCCGGTGGACGATGCCGTTCCGGTGGGAGTACTCCAGCGCCTGGAGAATCCCGGTCGTCATCTCCAGCGTGCGCTCGGGCAGCAGCCTGCGCCCGGAGTGCAGCAGCTCACGGAGGGTGGAGCCGTCGACGTACTCCATGACGATGTACGGGATCGACACCCCGTCGACATAGTCCTCGCCCGTGTCGTACACGGCGACGATCGCCGGGTGGTTGAGGGAGGCGGCGGACTGGGCCTCACGGCGGAACCGGGCCTGGAAGGACGGGTCACGGGCGAGATCCGCCCGGAGCGTCTTCACGGCGACAGTGCGGCCGAGCCGGGTGTCGTGGGCGAGGTAGACCTCGGCCATGCCACCACGGCCGAGCACCGAGCCCAGTTCGTACCGGCCGCCGAGGCGACGCGGCTCTTCCATACTGTTCCAGCCCTCTCCGTCAGTCCCCACCGCACTCGCTTGGCTGCCGCACCCGTGTCACCGGTCCGGCGGATGTGCCGCTCCGGCATACGCTACCGGGCCCATACCACCCGATCGGCCCGCTGCCGCCACCTGATACCCGACCGGTATCGCAATGTGCAGGTATCGGGGCCGGACGTGAGATGCGTCACCGGTTGGTGTCCAGCACCGCCTTCATCACGTCCTTGGCGATCGGCGCGGCCAGACCACCACCGGAGATGTCCTCCCGGCTGGCGGAGCTGTCCTCGACGACCACGGCGACCGCGACCGGGGAACCTTCGTCGGTCATGGCGTACGAGATGAACCAGGCGTAGGGGCGCTTGGAATTCTTCTCACCGTGCTGGGCGGTACCGGTCTTGCCGCCGACCTTGACGCCGCCGCCGATCGCCGCCTTCTTGCCGCCGCCGTTCTCGACGACGTTCTCCATCATGTCCCGCACCAGCTGGGCGTTCTCGGAGGAGAGCGGGCGGCTCATCTCCTGCGGCTTGGTCTGGGAGATCACATCGAGATTCGGCGCCACCAGCTGGTCGACCATGTACGGCTTCATCAGCTTGCCGTCGTTGGCGATCGCCGCCGCCACCATCGCCATCTGGAGCGGGGTGGTCGCGGTGTCGAACTGGCCGATGGAGGAGAGCGCGTTGCCCGGCCGGTCCATGGTCTCGTTGTAGCGCGACCCGGCCGCACGGACCGGGATGTCCAGCTCGTCGTTGTTGAAGCCGAACTTCTTCACCGTCTCCAGCATCTTGTCCCTGCCGACCTCGTCACCGAGCTTGGCGAAGACCGAGTTGCAGGAGATCTGGAGGGCGAACTTCAGGGTCGCGTCCTCGCAGCCCCGGACCATGTTCTTCATCTGCGTCCGGGTGTTGGGCAGGATGTACGGCTCTTCGGTCTCGGTCTTGGCGTTGATGTCCTCGACCTTGCCGTGCTCCAGCGCCGCCGCCGCGGTGACCACCTTGAACACCGAACCGGGCGGGTAGACCTCCCGCAGCGCCCGGTTCAGCATCGGCTTCTCCTTGTTGTCCTTCGAGGAGAGCGTGGCCCAGGCCTTCTCGTCCGCCGCGGCGCTGCCGGCGAAGGCGGCGGGGTTGTACGACGGGGTGGAGGCGAGCGCCAGGACCTTGCCGGTCTTGGGGTCGAGCGCGGCGACCGCGCCCTTCTTGGAGCCGAGCCCCTCGAAGGCGGCTTTCTGCGCCGCCCCGTTCAGGGTCGTGACGACATTGCCGCCCTTCTTCTTGTCGCCGGTGAACATGGCCATCGTGCGGTCGAAGAAGAGCTGGTCGGAGTTGCCGGTGAGGATGCCGTCCTCCAGCTTCTCCAGCTGGTTGGCGCCGAACACCTGCGATGCGTAGCCGGTCACCGGGGCCCACATGGGCCCGTTGACATAGGTCCGCTTGTACGCGAAGTCCGCGCTGTCCGTCTTGACGGAGCCGGTGATGGGCTTGCCGTCGACGATGATGTTGCCGCGCTCGTTGGCGTACCGCTCGATCAGCACCCGGCGGTTCTTGTCGTGCGTGTTGAGATTCTCCGCCTCGACGTACTGGAGCCAGTTGGACCGGACGAGCAGGGCGAGGACGAGCAGTCCGCAGAAGACGGCGATCCGGCGCAGGGGTTTGTTCACGGTCGGACCACCTGGGTCATCTCGGCGTCGGGGGAGGGAGCGGGCGCGGGGGCCGGGCGGCGCGCGGTATCGCTGATCCGGATCAGAATGGCGATCAGCGCCCAGTTGGCGATCACGGAGGAGCCGCCGGCCGCGACGAACGGCATCGTCATACCGGTCAGCGGGATCAGGCCCATCACACCGCCGGCGACCACGAAGACCTGGATGGCGAAGGCGCCGGAGAGGCCGACCGCCAGCAGCTTGCCGAAGGGGTCGCGGGCGGCCAGCGCCGTACGGATACCGCGTTCCACGATCAGCCCGTAGATCATCAGGAACGCCATCATCCCGGCGAGGCCGAACTCCTCGCCGACGGTCGAGAGGATGAAGTCGGAGTTGGCTGCGAAGCCGATCAGATCCGAATTGCCCTGACCCAGGCCGGTGCCGAGGGTGCCGCCGGCCCCGAAGGACATGATCGCGTTGGAGACCTGCTCGCAGGCGCCGCTGGTCTCGAAGCAGCCGAAGGGGTCCAGCCAGGCGTCGACCCGGGCGCCGACGTGCGGCGAGATGGATGCCACGCCGACCGCGCCGGCCGCGGACATCAGCAGACCGAAGACGATCCAGCTGGTCCGCTCCGTGGCCACGTAAAGCATGATCACGAACATGCCGAAGAACAGCAGGGAGGTGCCGAGGTCGGTCTCGAAGACCAGGATCAGGATCGACATCGCCCAGACCACGAGGATCGGGCCCAGGTCGCGGCCGCGCGGCAGATAGAGACCGAGGAACCGCCGGCTGGCCAGGGCCAGGGCGTCCCGCTTCACCATCAGATAGCCGGAGAAGAAGACCGCGATGATGATCTTCGCGAACTCGCCGGGCTGGATGTTGATCGGGCCGAGGCTGATCCAGATCCGGGCGCCGTTACGGGCCGGGAAGAACATCGGCAGCATCAGCAGCACCAGGGCCACGGCCATCGAGATGTACGTGTACCGCTGGAGGATGCGGTGGTCCTTCAGCAGCAGCAGCACCCCGACGAAGAGCGCGATCCCGATCGCCGAGTACATCATCTGCTTGGGGGCGTCCGGGGAGAACGAGCCCCAGGCCGCCTCGGCCCGCTGGATCAGCCGCTTGGACTGGTCCAGCCGCCAGATCATCACCAGCCCCAGCCCGTTGAGGACCACGGCCAGCGGCAGCAGCAGGGGATCGGCGTACTTGGCGAACTTGCGCACCACCAGATGGGCGACGGCCGCCAGCAGGGTGATCCCCGCGGTGTAGCCGAAGACGCCCGCGGGCAGCTTGCCGTCGAGGGCGAGCCCCACGTTGACGTACGCGAAGACCGCGATGGCCACCGCGATCCCGAGCAGCATCAGCTCGGTGTTGCGGCGGCTCGGCGCGTCGATCGCGCCGATCGTGGTGGTGTTGGTGACAACGCTCATGGTCGAGAAGGCCCCCTACGGCTGAGTTACTGCTTTCCGCAGTTCGAGGCCAGCTTCTGCTCCTCCTCCGAGAGGGTGGGACCCGGAGCGGGAGAAGTGGTGGTCGGCGGCTTTTCGGTGGTCTTGCTGTCGCCCTTCGGGGGCTTGTTCTTCGCGGCCGCGGCGGCCTTCGCCGCCTCCTGCCTGGCGAGTTCGACCGCCTTGCTGCGCTCTTCGTCCTTCCGGCAGGCGGTCGCCTGGACGGAGAGCTCGGAGATCTTCGCCCGGGCCCGGCCCAGGCTGTCCTGGGCGATGGTGCCCTCGACCTGCTTCTGCTGGTAGGCCGGTAGGTACTTGAGTTCGATCTCGGGGTGGTCGGTCTTCACCTTCGAGAGCGAGATCCAGCCCAGGTCCTGGTCGATGCCCTGGTAGAGGGCGACATGACCGTCCTTGGTGCCGACGTAGTACTGCGTCTGCGTCCAGCGGTAGCCGCCGTAGAGCGCGCCGCCCACCACCGCGAGCGCCAGGGCGGTGCCCAGCGTGCGGGTCAGCCACTTGCGGCCCGCCGAACGCTGCTTCTCGTCCAGCGGGTCGTAGGCGTATCCGCCGTCGTACGCGTCCTGGCTGCCGTCGGGGGCGCTGCCCCGGTAGCCGCCGTTCCCGCCGGCCGGGCCGAAGCCGCCCGCCGGGGGGGCCGGGCGGCCCAGGCCGGACGCGCGGCCCGCCGGGGTCTGCATGGCGCCGCCGTCGTTCAGCGGGTACTGGTTCTCGGCGACCGCGCCGACGACCACCGGGGTGTCGCTCAGCCGGCCCGCGAGCCCGTCGTCGGCCTCGGTGTCGAGGACGTCCGCGACGATGCAGGTGATGTTGTCCGGTCCGCCGCCGCGGAGCGCCAGCTGGATCAGGTTCTGGATGGTCTCCTGGGGACCCTGGTAGCCCGCGAGGGTGTCCTCCAGGGTCTGGTGGGACACCACGCCCGACAGTCCGTCGGAGCAGACCAGATAGCGGTCGCCGGCCCGCACCTCGCGGATCGACAGGTCCGGCTCGACATGGTCGCCGCTGCCCAGCGCGCGCATCAGCAGCGAGCGCTGCGGATGGGTGGTGGCTTCCTCCTCGGTGATCCGGCCCTCGTCGACCAGCCGCTGGACCCAGGTGTGGTCCTGGGTGATCTGGGTGAGCACACCGTCGCGCAGCAGATATGCGCGGGAGTCGCCGACATGCACCAGACCGAGCCGCTGGCCGGTCCAGAGCAGGGCGGTCAGGGTGGTGCCCATGCCTTCGAGCTGGGGGTCCTCCTCGACCATGACGCGCAGCTGCTCGTTGGCGCGCTGCACCGCCGTGCCGAGGGCGGTGATGATGTCGGAGCCGGGGACGTCGTCGTCCAGCCCGACGAGGGAGGAGATGACCTCGGAGGAGGCGACCTCGCCGGCCGCCTGGCCGCCCATGCCGTCGGCGATCGCGAGCAGCCGGGGACCGGCGTAGCCGGAGTCCTCGTTGCCCTCGCGGATCATGCCCTTGTGGGATCCGGCGGCGAAGTGCAGAGACAGACTCATACGCACCTGCCCCGGTGAACCTGGATCGGGGTACAGCCGGTCTCTCGCCACACTGCCCACCCTCCGGTCGGGAGCCCGTGCCCGCCCCGGTCCGCCGAGGGGTCCGCGGCTCGCTCGCTCCGCTCGCGCGATGTCATTGGTCCTACTACTTCCGCAGCTCGATGACGGTCTTGCCGATACGGATCGGCGCGCCCGGCGGAATCGGGGTCGGGGTGGTGAGACGGGTCCGGTCGAGATAGGTGCCGTTGGTGGACCCGAGGTCCTCGACGATCCACTGGCCGTCACGGTCCGGGTAGATCCTGGCATGCCGGCTCGACGCGTAGTCGTCGTCCAGCACGATCGTGGAATCGTGCGCCCGGCCGAGGGTGATCGTCTGGCCCTGGAGGGCGACGGTCGTCCCGGTGAGGGTGCCCTCGGTGACGATCAGCTTGGTCGGGGCGCCGCGCCGCTGGCGGCCGCCGGATGCCGGCTGCTGCTGGCGCTGCGGCGGTGGGGCCGCCGCGGCCTGGCGCTGCTGGGGCCGCGGTTCGGCGCCGCGGCGCGCACCGCGCTGGGTGACCCGCGTACCGAAGAGGTCACTGCGGATGACCTGTACGGCCACGATGACGAACAGCCACAGAACGGCCAGGAAACCCAGCCGCATGACCGTCAGGGTCAGCTCTGACATTGCCCCCGCTTCACCCTTCGGCTTGCCGGTAAACGATGGTGGTGCTGCCCACGACGATCCGCGAGCCGTCGCGGAGCGTAGCGCGGGTGGTGTGCTGCCCGTCCACCACGATGCCGTTGGTGGACCCGAGATCCTGGATCGTCGGGGGCGTTCCGGTCCGGATCTCACAGTGCCGGCGGGAGACGCCGGGGTCGTCGATCCGCACATCGGCGTCGGTGCTGCGGCCCAGCACCAGCGTCGCGCGGGAGATCTGGTGGCGGGTGCCGTTGATCTCGACCCAGCATCTGGCCTGGGCTCCCGGCAGCGGGCCGGGTCCGCCCGGCCGGCGGTCGGAGCCCACGGCCGCGAGGCCGGGGCGCCCGCCGCCCGGAGGCGGCGCGGACGGCATCGGAGGGGCGCCGGGCGGGCCGCCCGCGGGCCCGGCGGAGCGGGGCGGATAGCCCGCGGCACCCCGGTCCGGGCCGCCGCCCGACGACTGCGACGTGCTCGACGCCAGGGTGCGGCTGCGCACCCGGTAGAGCCCGGTGTCGAGGTCGTCGGCCTTCTCCAGATGGACCTTGATGGGGCCCATGAAGGTGTAGCGCTGCTGCTTGGCGTAGTCCCGCACCAGACCCGCCAGCTCGTCGCCGAGCTGCCCCGAGTACGGGCTCAGCCGCTCGTAGTCGGGGGTGCTCAGTTCGACGATGAAGTCATTGGGTACGACCGTGCGGTCGCGGTTCCAGATCGTGGCGTTGTTGTCGCACTCGCGCTGGAGCGCACCGGCGATCTCCACGGGCTGGACCTCGGACTTGAACACCTTGGCGAAGGTGCCGTTGACCAGACCTTCGAGACGCTGCTCGAAACGCTTCAGAACTCCCATCGGGCACCTCCTCCGGCGCTGCCGTCCTCATACTGCTTACTGATCGTATCCACGCGTCGGGAAATCGGCTGGTTCCCCTTGTCTGCCCCGTCTATGAGTGTCACCTCTCACACGGATCGTAGAGGCGGCTCGATGCCAGTGTCCCGCACCCGGGGGAGACCGTGCGGGAGCGGGGCGAACGCCCGCCCCGGAGCACCGTCCGGCGGCCCGGTCCCCGGCGGCTCCGGTGTCCGGCTCCGGGCCCCGGGGGTTCCTTCCGCTTGGACGTCGGGGCGGTGTCCCGGGGCGGCCGGGGCGGGGCCGGTGCCCGCGGTGTCCTCCACCGGGCTCGTGCCCCGTTCCCGGCCCCGCATTCCCGGGACGGCGGCGGGGCCCTGCCCGGGTGCTGTTTCCGGCCGGGTTCCGGGCACGCTCCGGTGCCGTCCCGGGCCGGGCCCGGCGGCGCCGGAAAGGAGTGTGAAGACACCCTCTCCAGCGTGCTAATCTTCTGATGTCGCCAGGCGGACGCACCGGAAGGAGCCGAAGCCGAACGGCAACACCCAATGCGCGGGTGGCGGAATAGGCAGACGCGCTGGATTCAGGTTCCAGTGCCCGAAAGGGCGTGGGGGTTCAACTCCCCCCTCGCGCACAACGACGAAACGGTCGTCATCGGATCCCGGTGGCGGCCGTTTCGCTTTGCCGTACCTCTTTCTCTCTTTCCCGGGCTTTCCCGTGCTGCCGGTTTCCTCCGCGCCTCCCGGCGCGGGGCCCCGTCTTCCTTCCGGTTCCGGCTGCCCGGCGGTTCTGCCCCGCCCGCGGTTCCGGCCTCCCCACGGCGACGTTCGTCGCTGCCGGGCGGGACGAAAGTGGGACTCCGGTCGCGATGGCGGATGCCTAGGGTGCCCTGGTGGAGGTGGCGATGAAGGACTGGGCGGGACGGCTGCGGCAGGGCTGGGACTGGTTGATGGCGCCTGATCCGTGGTCCCGCCGCTCGCCCTGGAAAGAGACGGGATACGCACTGCTCATAGCGGTGACGGCCACCGCGGCCGGGCTGCTGCTGAGCGAGCTGTCGCTGCTCGGGGCGGTCTTCTTCTGGCTCGGTGCCGTATCGCTGGTGCTGTTGAGGCGGCGGTATCCCGCCACTGTGTTCCTGGTCACGAGCGCCTGTGCCGGGCCGCTGGCCGCCGGGGTCTTCGTTCTGATGCCGATGGCCTGGTCGGCCGGGCGCCGGATCGAGTCGTCCGGCCGGGCGCTGGCCGCGTTCGTCGGCTCGTATGTGCTGATCAGTGTCACCGGGCTGCTGCTGGGCGGCGAAACCGGACTGTCGACGGCCTGGGGCATGGCGCTGAGTGCCCTGCTCCATCTCGCCCTGGTCATCGTGCCGGGGCTCGCGGGCCGCTATCTCGCCCAGCGGCAGACGCTGCTGAACACGCTCCGGGAGCGCAATGCCCAGCTGCTCCGGGAGAGCCGGATGGCGGCGGGCCAGGCCCGGCTGCTGGAGCGGCAGCGGATCGCCCAGGACATGCACGACAGCCTCGGGCACCAGCTGGCGCTGATCGCCGTGCACACGGGGGCGCTGGAGGTGGATCCCGAGCTGACCGGCAGGCAGCGGGAGGCCGTGGGGGTGCTGCGGCAGGCGTCCGTGGGGGCGATGCACGAGCTGCGGGAGGTCGTGGGCATTCTGCGGCAGGACGAGGTGCCAGAAACGGTGCCCGCCGACGAGTCGGGGCGGGCCGTACGGGGCACGGCCGGGGTGGCGGCGCTGGCGGCGGCCGCCCGGGGCGCGGGCCGGGACGTCGCCCTGCGGCACACCGGGGAGCAGCGCCCGCTGGCCGCCGCGGCGGATCACGCGGCGTACCGGATCGTCCAGGAGGCGCTCACCAACGCGTACAAGCACGCGCCGGGCGCGGCGATCGTGGTGGAGCTGCGCTACGAGCCCGATTCGCTGGTGGTGGAGATCGTCAACGGCCCGGCGGAGCCGGGGCGGGCGGGGGACGCCGTCAGCGGTGGACAGGGCCTGACCGGGCTGCGGGAACGGGCCCGGCTGGTCGGCGGGATCGTCCATGCCGGGGCCGTGGACGGCGGTGGCTTCCGGGTGGCCGGGGTGCTGCCGTACGGCACGGGGGAGAAGGCGCCTTTCGTCGCCCCCGGGGACGACTTTCCGCGGCAGCCCGTACCCGCCTCTCCGGGCGACGGTGTTCCGGCGATGAACTGGAGCGTGTCGGGACAGGAGCCGGTGATGAACGAGATGTACGGGGCCGGGGGCGGGCGCCGGAGCACGATGGGCGGGGTCGGGCTGGGGTGCGGTATCGCGGTGGGGCTGGTGCTGTTGATCGGGGCCGCGGTCGGGGTCGGCGGGTATTTCCTGGTCAAGTCGGCCGGAGACAACCTGGTGAGCAAGAAGCGGTACGACGCGATCGAGATAGGTACGGCCGAGCAGGACGTACGGAAGGAGATGCCGTCCGGGGACTCCTTCTGGTCTTCCGGGGTGGGCGATGCCACGGGTCATCCCCGGCAGCCCGCGGACTCCGACTGTCTGGTGGTGATGTCGGAGGAGGCGGGCAGCACCTTCAAGAAGGAGCCGGTTTTCCGGTTCTGCTTCCGGGACGGCAAGCTGGTCGAGAAGACGTCGTACGAGGTGGAGATGGACTTCTGAGGGTCCTGCGGGCGCACACCGGCGGGGTGCACACCGGACGGACCGGTGCCGGGCGGGGCCGGGCAGACTGAGGGGCGGCCGGGGTGTACCGGCGGACGAGTGCGAGGGTGAGGACGGGACGTATGGCGGGGGAACGGATCCGTGTGGTCATCGCGGATGACGAGCCGCTGATCAGGGCCGGTATCCGGATGATTCTCACCTCGGACCGGCAGATCGATGTGGTGGCCGAGGCGGCCGACGGCCGGGAGGCCGTGGAGGCCGTGCGCTCGCACGGCGCGGATGTGGTGCTGCTGGACATCCGGATGCCGGTGATGGACGGGCTGACCGCCATGGCGGAGCTGCGGCGGGTGGTGCCCGGTACCAGGGTGATCATTCTGACCACCTTCGGGGAGCGGGAGAACGTGCTGAGGGCCCTGGAGTCCGGCGGCGCGGGTTTTCTGCTGAAGGACACCGCGCCCGCGGAGCTGATCGCGGCGGTACGGGCCGCGGTGGCCGGTGACGCCTATCTCTCCCCCGCCGCCACCCGCCATGTGATCGACCAGCTGGCGACGGGCCGGGCGGCCGGCCGGGCCGAACAGGCCCGGTCGCGGATCGCCCAGCTGAGCGCCCGGGAACGGGATGTCCTGGCGCTGCTCGGCGAGGGGCTCTCCAATGCCGACGCCGGGCGGCGGCTGCATATGAGCGAGGCCACCGTGAAGACCTATGTCAGCCGGATCCTGGCGAAGCTGGAGTGCGAGAACCGGGTGCAGGCGGCGCTGCTGGCGCGGGACGCGGGGCTCGGCCCGCAGGAGTGACGGCGGGCGCCGCCTTTCCGGTGGCTTCCGGGTGGGCCTCCCAGTGGTGCTTCAGGCGGTACTTCAGATGCTGCTTCCGGGTGGGGCGGATCGCCCGGCGGTCCGTGGCCGGTCGCCGGGCCCGGTGTTTCACGTGAAACACGGCCCCGGCCCCGGGAAGGGACCGGGCCCGGGACGGAACCGGTGCCGGGGCGGGAGACATGACCCGGGCCCGGCCGGTGGCCCGGAGCTGTGACCCGGGCCGCGCCGGGGGCTGGGGGCGGAAGGGACAGGGCGGTACGGTCGGGGCGCCGGGAGACCGATCCCGGCCATGGATTCCAGCCGGGGTTCCGGCGTCCGGCGGTACGGAGCGGGGGAGGCGGCGCGTGATGGGCGGGGCTGAGACGGTGGCGACGGAGACGGGGGCGCCCGTGGTGGGCGGGGCGCGCGGACCGGCGGGGGTGTCGCCGGGCGGCGGTGTCCCGGCGTCCGCGGGGGCCGTGGGCGGGGAACCGGGCGGCGGTATACGCATACCGGCCGTACCCGGGTTCGCCCCGCGTGGAGCCACGGCGGCCTACGGCGCGGTGAGCGGGGCGGCGGCGAGCCCGAAGCAGCGGGGCAAGGCGCTGCGCGACCGGGTTCCGCGCTCCTCCCATGCGGCCCTGGTGCTGCCCGCGGGCCGTCCCGGTGCCGTGGAGGCCGTGGAGCAGTCCGGTCTGGGCCGGGTGCCGGAGCTGACGCCCATCCGGGTCGGGCGGATGGCGGCGTCGCCGTTCGCCTTCCTCCGGGGCGCGGCCGGGCTGATGGCGCACGATCTGGTGGGCACGCCGATGACGGGTATCGGTGCCCAGCTGTGCGGCGACGCCCATGCGGCGAACTTCGGCCTCTACGGGGATGCCCGCGGCCAGCTGGTCATGGACCTGAACGACTTCGACGAGACCGTGCCCGGGCCGTGGGAGTGGGATCTGAAGCGGCTGGCCGCGTCCCTGGTGCTCGCGGGCCGGGCGGCCGGGGCGGACGAGACAGTCTGCCGCAGTGCCGCCTTCGACGCCGTGGGTGCCTACCGGCGGACCCTGCGGCTGCTGGCCAGGATGCCCGCGCTGGACGCGTGGAACGCGATCGCGGACGAGGAACTGGTCTCGCACACCGACGCCCGTGACCTGATGGGCACGCTGGAGCGGGTGTCGGAGAAGGCCCGCAACAACACCAGCGCCCGGTTCGCGGCGAAGTCGACGGAGGCCGTACCGGACGGTGAGGGCGGTGGCCGGCGGTTCGTCGACGCTCCCCCGGTGCTGCGCCGGGTCCCGGACGCGGAGGCCGCGGTGGTGGCCGGCGCGCTGGCGGAGTATCTGACGACGGTGGCGCCGGACCGGCGGCCGTTGCTGGCGCGGTACGCGATCCACGATGTGGCGTTCCGGGTGGTGGGCACGGGGAGCGTCGGCACCCGCTCGTACGTGGTGCTGCTGCTGGACCACCGCGGGGACGCACTGGTGCTCCAGGTGAAGGAGGCCCGGCCCTCGGCCCTGCTGCCGTATCTGCCTGCCGCCGGGTTTCCGGTGCCGGAGGCGGAGCACGAGGGGCGGCGGGTCGTCCTCGGGCAGAAGCGGATGCAGGTCGTCAGCGATCAGCTGCTGGGCTGGACCACGGTGGGCGGACGGCCCTTCCAGGTCAGGCAGTTCCGGAACCGGAAGGGCAGCGTGGATCCGGCCGAGCTCTCGCCGGGGCAGCTCGACGACTACGGCCGGATGACGGGTGCCCTGCTGGCGCGGGCCCATACGCACAGCGCGGACCCCCGGCTGCTCGCCGGGTACTGCGGCCGCAGCGAGGAGCTGGACGAGGCGGTGGCGGCCTTCGCGGTGCTCTACGCGGACCGTACGGAGGCGGACCACGCGGCTCTGGCGGCGGCGGTCAGGGACGGGCGCATCGCGGCCGAGCAGGGAGTGTGACGGGAGGGGGCGGCTCGCCCGTAGGCTGGGCGGGTGACCCAGGAAGCGCCCGGCGGGCCGGTGGCCCGTGACACCGGCCAGAACGCCGAACAGAACGCCGATCAGCAGGGTGCCCGGAACGAGTCCCCGGACCACGGCTCCGACGCGGTGGCGGAGAGTGCCGCCGGTGGCGGGCGGGAGACCGGTTCCGGGCCGGTGCCCGGTGCCCGCCCGGCCGGTGAGGAGCCCGGCTCCGGAGCCGGTACCGGGGGCGGTGCGGAGGACGCCGGGGCCGGTGAGCGGCCGGAGGCGCGGCTGGAGAAGGCCGTACGCGCCGCCGAGCAGGCGCTGATCGAGTTCGAGATCGCGGTGGAGACCTTCCGGGTGGAGGTGGAGAACTTCTCCCGGCTGCACCACCAGAAGCTCGGCCCCATGTACACGCGGCTGGACGAGCTGGAGGCGGAGATCGCGGAGGCCCGGGCGGCGCGCACGGGTGACCCCGGGGATCTGCTGAAGGCCCGGGAGGCCCGCGCGGCGGTGCTGCCGATGCCGGGCGTGGACGAGCTGTTCCACGGATGGATGGACGACAGCGGGATCTCGCCCGAGGCCGCCGCGATGCTGACCGGGCGGCAGGTGCGGGCGCCGCAGCGGGTGCGGCCGAGCGAGGAGGCCCGCCGCCTCTACCGTGAGCTGGCCCGTAAGGCGCATCCGGATCTGGCGCAGGACGAGTCCGAGCGGACCCGGCGCGAGGAGTTCCTCACCCGGGGCAACGCCGCCTACGCCCTGGGGGACGCGGAGGAACTGCGGCAGCTGATCGCCGAGTGGGACGCCGGTCCGCTGCCCGCCGATGCCGGCCTGGGCGGGGCCGAGGAGCTGTACGCCCGGCTGGAGTGGCTGGCCGAGCGCAAGGAACTGCTGGTCGTGATCGCCCGGGAGCTGGAGGACGGTGCCATTGGCTCGATGCTGCGGATGGCGCCGGACGACCCCGACCGGCTGCTGGACGAGATCGCCGATCAGTTGCTGGCCCAGGTCGCCGAGCGGGAGCGGGAGCTGGCCGCGCTCCTCGGTTAGGTTGGCCGGGGCCGTGAGTGTCCGGGTGCCGTCCGCGGGAGCGGTCGGACCGTTTGTGTACGAGAAGAGGCTTGATCCATGAATTTCGCCCCGCTGCCCACGGTGACGGTTGCCGAGGTGCCGGACGACGGGCTGATGCTGGACGTCCGCGAGGCGGACGAATGGCAGGCCGGCCATGTCGAGGGCGCACTGCATGTGCCGACGAGCGGCTTTGTGGCGCGCTTCGGTGAGGTGACCGAGGCTGCCGAGGACGGGCGGCGCCTCTATGTGATGTGCCGGTCCGGCGGCCGGTCCGCGCAGGTCACGGCCTATCTGGTCCAGCAGGGTATCGACGCGGTGAACATCGACGGCGGAATGTTCGCCTGGGAGGCCGCGGGCCGCCCGATGGTGACGGACGACGGCAGCCCCGCGATCGTGATCTGACCCCGGCGGCCGCCGCGGCACGGCTCCGGCCCGCCGTGGGCCCCGTGTCGGTCCGGGCCGGCCCGTGTTCAGTCCAGGGCGTGCGCGGCCAGCAGATCGCCGAGGGCCTCCTCATGGGAGGCTGCGGGGCCCAGGGACAGTTCGAGCTGTTTGGCCCAGGCGTGGTAGCGGTGGAGGGCGTATTCGGTGTCGGTGCCGAAGCCGCCGTGCAGATGCTGGGCCGTCTGGACGACCCTGCGTACGCCCTCGGAAGCCCAGATCTTGGCCACGGCAACATCTCCCGCGACCGGCAGCGGGCCGCCGGCCCCACTGCCGTCCGGGGTGGGGGTGAGCCGCCAGGCGGCCTGCCAGAGTGTGGCTTCCATCGCCCGCAGATCGATGAAGCGGTCCGCGGCCTGGACCGCGACCGCCTGGAAGGTGGCCACGGGGAAGCCGAACTGCTCGCGTTGCGCGGTGTAGTCGGCGGTCATCGCCAGTACCCGTTCGCCGATGCCGAGCGCGAGGGCGCAGACGCCGGTGGTGAGCAGCAGCCGCAGCCACTCCCAGGCCGCGCCGTCGTCGATCACGCGGTCCGCCGGTACCCGGACCGCGTCGAGGGTCACCTCGGCATGGCGCTCGCCGCTGGTGGAGAACTGGTCGGCGAGGCGGACGCCCGGCCGGCCGGGTTCGACCAGGGCGAGCACGGCATGTCCCCCGCCGGTGTGCGCCGGGATCGCGATCAGCTTGGCCGAATGGGCCCAGGGCACCGCGGTATGGAGTCCGTCGAGAACCCAGCCGGCCGCCTCGCCGCCCGTGCCGTCCCCTCCGTCCCCGCGGCCTCCGCCGTCCTTGCCGTCCTTGCCGTCGGTCGTCCGCCGTGCGGTGACGGCCAGTTCGGCGGGGTCGTGGCCGGTACGGCCGCCGGTGGCGGCGGTGAGCACGCAGTCGCCCCGGCCCACCCGGGGCAGCAGCTCCGCCCGCAGTCCGGGGGAGCCGTAGCGCTCGACGGTCATGGCCACCGCGCAGGTCTCCAGCAGGGGCACCCGGGCGAGCACTTTCGCCGCCTCACGCAGCACCAGCGCGAGCGCGACCGGGTCGGGCCCGGCGCCGCCGTACTCCTCGGACAGCACCAGGCTCAGCAGATCGGCCGATGCGAGGCCCGCCCAGAGCGGCCGGTCGAAGGTCTCGGCGACCGCCCCCGGAGTGAGTGCCGGGCTGGGCACACCGTCCGGGGCGGTCTTCGAGAACACCGCCTTCGCCGCCTCGGCGGCGGCCTGCTGCTCCTCGGTGAAGGTGAAGTCCACAGCACTGCCCTCCCGTGCGCCGGGCCGGCCCGGCAGCGGATCTGACGGACCGTCAAGATAGGGCAGTGCTGCGGAAATGACCACAGGCGGGACGGCTCGGTGCGGACCCGCGGTGGGAAGGCCGACGATGAGGAGACGACAGTGACGGGCCGACGGTGACGCTCCGACAGTGAACGGGGCTCGCGGTCAGCGGTCGAAGTCCAGCTCGACCTCCGGTGTCACCGGGTGGGACTGGCAGGCCAGCACATAGCCCGCCTCCGTCTCCTCGGGCTCCAGGGCGAAGTTCCGGTCCATCCGGACCTCGCCGGAGACCAGGAACGCCCGACAGGTGCCGCAGACACCGCCCTTGCAGGCAAACGGTGCGTCCGCCCGGCTGCGCAGCACCGTCTCCAGAAGGGACTCCCGCTCGCGGACGGCCCAGTTGCCGGAGCGGCCGTGGAGGGTCGCCGTGAGCACGGCCCGGTCCGGCGCGGGCAGCGGCGCGGGGGCGGGCGCCGAACCGTCGTCGACATGGAAGATCTCCTGGTGGATCCGGGACCGGTCGACACCGAGCCCGCGCAGGGCCCGCTCGGTCTCCGTCACCAGTCCGAGGGGGCCGCACAGGAACCAGCCGTCTATCCCGGACACCGGCAGCAGCGAGGGCAGCAGGGACGTCAGCCGCTCGCGGTCCAGCCGGCCGGACGGCAGACCGGCGGACTGTTCCTCCCGGGAGAGCGCCGTGACCAGGTGGAAACGGTCCGGATAGCGGTCCTTGAGATCGGCCACTTCGTCCAGGAACATCGTCGACGCCACGGTCCGGTCGCTGCGGATCAGACAGAACCGGGCCGCCGGTTCCCGGGCGAGCAGCGTTGTGGCCATGGAGAGCACGGGAGTGATACCGCTGCCGCCGACGACCGCCGCGAAGTAGCCGGGCCGGGGGACCAGCCGGAACCGTCCGGTCGGCGGCATCACCTCCACCACATCGCCGACGGAAAGCTCCTTCAGGGCCCAGGTGGAGAACGCGCCGCCGTCGACCAGCCGGATGCCCACCCGGAGCACGGGCGGGGCGGAGTCCTCCGCACCGGCCGCCGGGGTGCAGACCGAGTAGGTCCGCCGCAATTCCTCGCCGTCGACCGTACGGCGCAGGGCGAGGTGCTGGCCGGGGGTGTGCCGGAACTCGGCGGCCAGTTCGGGCGGGACCTCGAAACCGACGGCGACCGCGTCGTCCGTGAGCCGTTCGACCTCGCGGACCCGGAGCGGATGGAACATCTACAACTCCTTGAAGTGGTCGAAGGGTTCACGGCAGGAGACACAGCGGCGCAGCGCCTTGCAGGCGGTGGAGGAGAACCTGCTGAGCAGCTCCGTCCCGGTCGAGCCGCAGTGGGGACAGCGGACCGAGAGTCCCACCGGGACCGGCCCGGACGCCGCGTGCGGACGGGGCGGGGCGATACCCGACTCCGCCAGCTTGCGCCGCCCTTCGGCGGTGATGTCGTCCGTCGACCAGGCGGGCGAGAGCACGGTGACCACCGATACCTCGGCCATCCCGTGCGCGAGCAGCGCCTGTTCGATGTCGGTGCTCATGGTCTCGACGGCGGGACAGCCCGTATATGTCGGGGTCAGGGCCACCTTCACCCGGCCGGGGCCGAGGATCTGGACATCGCGCAGCACGCCCAGCTCGGCCAGGGAGAGCACCGGAAGCTCCGGATCGGGCACGGCTCCGGCGATCAGGCGCAGCTCGGCTTCCAGGCCGGTATCGCCGCCGGCCGGGCCGCCCGCGCCGCTCACGGCGGGCGGGGCGGGTGGTGCGGCGGGTGCCCGCACCGGTTCCCGGAGTGTGTCGCTCACCATGACGCCCCCGGGTGGCTGCGGTGGAGGTGCTGCATTTCGGCGAGCATCCGGCCGAAGGGTTCGGTGTGGATGCCCTGCCGGCCTTCGCCGGCCGTCCAGCCGCCGGTCCTGGGACCCTCGGGGACGGTGAGCGTGGCCCGGGTCAGTACGGCGGTCACGGAGGCCAGCCAGTCGGCCTCCAGCGCTGCCCCGTCGACCTCGGTTCCGGTGCCGGGCTCCGCCCCGGCCGCATGCACCAGGCCGGGGAAGGGCCGGAACGGCTCACCGGTGAACCGCCACAGCGTGTCGCAGGCGCGCCGCATCCGCCGTCGGCTCTCCTCGGTGCCGTCGCCCAGCCGGAGCGTCCACTGCTCGGCGTGGTCGCGGTGGTAGGCGACTTCCTTGACCGCCTTGGCCGCGAGCGGGGTGAACGGTCCGGCCGTGGCGGCCAGCCGCTGGTAGAGAAGGTGCTGGTAGGTGGAGAAGAACAGCTGGCGGGCGATGGTGTGAGCGAAGTCGCCGTTCGGCTGCTCGGCCAGCTGGAGGTTCCGGAAGGCGCGCTCCTCCCGGAGATAGGCGAGTTCGTCCTCGTCGCCGACGAGGGAGAGCAGGACCCGGGCCTGGCCCAGCAGGTCGAGGGCGATATTGGCGAGGGCGACCTCCTCCTCCAGCACGGGAGCGTGCCCCGCCCACTCCCCCAGCCGGTGCGAGAGCACGAGGGCGTCGTCGCCGAGGGCGAGGGCTGCCTCGCGCAGCGGACCCGCCACGGGCGCCGTGGGCGCTCCTTCCGCGGTGGCTGTCACAGGTGCTTCACCCCCTCGGGGATCTCGTAGAAGGTGGGATGGCGGTAGGGCTTGTCGGCGGAGGGCTCGAAGAAGGAGTCCCGCTCGTCGGGTGAGGATGCGGTGACTGCGGTCGAGGGCACCACCCAGATCGACACGCCCTCGTTGCGCCGGGTGTAGAGGTCGCGGGCATTGCGCAGGGCCATCTCCGCGTCCGGCGCGTGCAGGCTGCCGGCGTGGGTGTGGGAGAGGCCGCGCCGGGACCGGACGAAGACCTCCCACAGGGGCCAGTCACTCGAACTGCTCATGCCGTCGCCTCCCGGGGGGCCGTGCTGTCGTGGCCGGTGCTCTCTGCGGAGCTGTCTGCGGATGCCGTGTGCCGACGGGCGGCGGGGGCCTCCGGCGCGGCGGCGGGTGCGTGCCCGGCGGCATGGGCCGCCGCGGCGGCCCGCACCCAGGCGCCTTCTTCATGGGCCCGGCGCCGCTGCGCGAGCCGCTCCTCGTTGCAGGGGCCGTTGCCCCGGAGGACGGCCTGGAACTCCGCCCAGTCGATCGCGCCGAAGTCGTGGTGCCCGCGCTCCTCGTTCCACCGGAGGTCCGGGTCGGGGAGGGTCAGACCGAGGCTCTCGGCCTGGGGGACGCAGATGTCCACGAAGCGCTGCCGCAACTCGTCGTTGGAGTGGCGTTTGATCTTCCAGGCCATGGACTGCGCGGAGTGCGCCGACTCGTCGTCGGGCGGGCCGAACATCATCAGGGACGGCCACCACCAGCGGTCCACCGCGTCCTGCGCCATGGCGTGCTGGGCGGGGGTGCCGCGGGAGAGGGCGAGCAGCAGCTCGTACCCCTGGCGCTGGTGGAACGACTCCTCCTTGCAGATCCGGACCATCGCGCGGGCGTACGGACCGTAGGAGCAGCGGCAGAGCGGCACCTGGTTGGTGATGGCGGCGCCGTCGACGAGCCAGCCGATGGCGCCGACGTCGGCCCAGGTCAGCGTCGGATAGTTGAAGATCGACGAATAGCGCTGGCGGCCGGAGTGGAGCTTGTCGAGCAGTTCGTCCCGGCCGACGCCCAGGGTCTCCGCCGCGCTGTACAGATAGAGCCCGTGGCCCGCCTCGTCCTGCACCTTCGCCATGAGGATCGCCTTGCGGCGCAGCGAGGGCGCCCGGCTGATCCAGTTGGCCTCGGGCTGCATGCCGATGATCTCGGAGTGCGCGTGCTGGGCCATCTGGCGGACCAGGGTGGCCCGGTACGCCTCGGGCATCCAGTCGCGCGGCTCGATGCGCTCGTCCGCGGCCACGGCCGCGTCGAAGACCTCCTGCGGGGTCCCGCCGCCGGAGCCGTCACCGGGCGGCGACCCGTACATCTCCGGCGTATCCGCCGTCACTGACGTCATCCGAACCCCCTACCGACCGATCGTTCGGTTCATTGACTTCAATGGTGAGTCGGCGGCCCTTAAGGTGTCAACCCTGTGGATAACCGAGGTGGTACCGGCGGGATCGGGGCGGGATGGACTCCTACGAGCACGAAGGCGCACAGGAACCGGGCGGCCGTCGGCCGGATTCACCGCCGGACACCGCGCCCCAATCGTCCGACGCCCGGGCCGGCCGCCGCTTCGGCCTGCGGAAACGGGAGACGGCACCGGCGGGCGGGCCATCGGCGGCCGACCCTGCCGCCGATCGGGTGACCGCCTCCCCGGACGGCATCGACGGCCCGGCGGCCGTCCGGCCCACCGAGCCCACCAAGCCCGCCGAGGCGACTGAGCCCACCGAGCACACCGGGACGGACACCGGCGCGGAAGGTGACGCGGAAGGCGGGACGGCCGCCGGGGAGGGCGGTCCGGACGGAGGGGGCACCGCGGGCGCGGCGCCCCGGACCGGGATAGCCGCGCTCTCGCTTCCGTACCAGATCACCGCCGCCGTCGCCCTCGGGCTGGTCGCCCTGGTCGCCGGTGTGCATCTGCTGCTGGTCTTTCTGCACGTCGCCCCCTCCAACACCGCGACCAAGCAGTACAGCGAGGCGATCGACTCCTGGGTCTATCCCGAGTTCGAGCAGAACTGGAAGCTCTTCGCACCCAATCCGCTCCAGCAGAACATCCGGATCCAGGTGAAGGCGGAGCTGACCACCGGTGACGGCGGCAAGAAGACCACGGAGTGGATCGATCTGACCGCCGGCGACATCGCCGAGATCCGCGGCAATCTGCTCCCCGGCCACACCCTGCAGAATCTGCTCCGCCGCTCCTGGGACTTCTACACCGGTTCGCACGACGACAAGAACCGCGCCACCGGCCCCAGGGGGGCGCTCGCCCAGTCCTATCTGAAGCGCGTCGTGATGTTCCGGCTGGACAAGTACCACGGCCTCGGCGCCGAGGTGGAGCGGATACAGGTCCGTTCCGAGACGGAGCTGGTGGAGCCCCCGTCGTGGTCGAAGGAGAAGAACGACACCCGGCCCGTCCACCGGACGCTGCCGTGGTGGAACATCACGGCCGAGGACCGGCCGCTGGGCGCCGGGGTCCGCGCGGCGGGCCCCGCCTTCCCGGGGACCGGCCCCGCGGCGGGCATACGGATCGGCGAGCGCACGGAGGCGGCCCGATGAGCGGCACGGCAGGCGGCCAGGCCGCGCAGCGGACCGGCACCCCCGGGGACAGCGGTACCCCCGATACTCCCAATACCCAGGGTTCCCCCGGCGGCGAAGGCACCAGCAGGACCGCCGAGGTGCTCCAGAAGATCACCTCCACCACCCTCGGCCCCTACCAGAGCGCCGTCGTCCGGATCGGGTTCTCGGCGACCTGGCTGTTCTATCTGCTCTGGGAGATCCCCACCCGCCATGAGCTGTACGGCCCGGACGGGCCGTGGAGCTGGCAGATGGCGGACCGGTTCATCGCGACCAACGACGCCTTCACCGTCCTGATGTGGTCGGACAGCGAATTCTGGTTCGAGATCGTCTACTTCGCGGCCGTACTGGCGAGCCTGCTGCTCTGTCTCGGCTGGCGCACCCGCACCATGTCGGCGCTCTTCATGGTCGGGGTGCTGTCCCTCCAGAACCGGTCGATCTTCGTGGGCGACGGCGGCGACAACGTCATCCATCTGATGGCGATCTACCTCCTGGTCACCCGCTGCGGACAGGTGTGGTCGCTGGACGCCCGCCGGGCCGCGCGGAGCGCGCCGGACGCTCCCGACCGGGTGGGGCCGGTGCTCTGGGTGATCACCGGAACCCTGCTGGTCATCGCCTCCCTGGAGAACCGGACGGGTCTGTTCATCCTGCTTGTGCTCTGGGGTGTCTGGGTCGGGGTGGCCCTGTGGGCACTGGCGAACCGGCTCGGAGCGCACAGCCAGCCCAGGATCCTGCTCGACTGTCTGGCCAATCTGGGCCATAACGCCGGACTCGTCGTGATCATGGCCGAGGTCTGTCTGATCTACGCCACGGCCGGCTGGTACAAGATCCAGGGCTCCCGCTGGCAGGACGGAACCGCGCTCTACTACCCCCTCAACCTGGACTACTTCACCCCCTGGCCCGCGCTCTCCGATCTGCTGGCCGCCAACGGGCTGATGGTGCTGGCGCTGACCTACGGCACCGTGATCGTGCAGGTCGCCTTCCCCTTCACCCTCTTCAACCGGCGGGTGAAGAACGTCCTGCTCGTGGTGATGATCGCGGAGCATGCCGGGATCGCGATCATCCTCGGACTGCCGTTCTTCTCGCTGGCGATGATCGCCGCCGACGCCGTCTTCCTGCCGACCGCCTTCCTGGTCTGGCTGGGTGCCCGGGCGGCCGGTGGCCGCAACCGGCTGCTCTCCCGGTTCGGACGGAAGCCGGCCGCGGACCCCGGAACCCCCGGCGACACCGCGGACACCGGGCCCGGGGAAGCGCCCGGAGTGCCCGGGCAGCGGACCGGCGACACCGGACAGCCCCGTACGCTCGTGGGGTGAGCACCACCCGAGACACCAGCCCCGAAGCCGCCCCGGCCACCTCCTCCGGTCCTGATGCCGGAGCCGCCGGGGCGGCCGGGATACCGGCCGCCGGTGAGCCGGTGCAGTACGACGAGGGCTACGGGCCGGAGATCGGTGTCGGACCGCATCCGCTGCCGTGGCCCGAGGACGAACGGTACGACCCGGAGCTGCTGGCCGCGGGCGACCGCCGCAATGTGACCGACCGCTACCGCTACTGGACGCGGGAGGCCGTCGTCGCGGACCTGGACACCCGGCGGCACGATTTCCATATCGCCGTGGAGAACTGGAGCCACGACTTCAACATCGGCTCCGTGGTCCGCACGGCCAACGCCTTCCTCGCCCGCGAGGTGCATATCGTCGGCCGCCGCCGCTGGAACCGCCGCGGCGCCATGGTCACCGACCGCTACCAGCATGTCCGCCACCACCCGGACACCGAGTCCCTGACCCGCTGGGCGGCGGACGAGGGACTGCCGGTCATCGGGATCGACAACCTCCCCGGCGCCGTACCGCTGGAGCGGACCGTGCTGCCGCGCCGCTGTGTGCTGCTCTTCGGCCAGGAGGGGCCCGGACTGACGGAAGAGGCCCGGAAGCACGCCGCCATGGTCTGCTCCATCGCGCAGTTCGGTTCGACCCGGTCGATCAACGCGGGGGCCGCCGCCGCGATCGCCATGCACGCCTGGGTACAGCGGTACGCGGAGATCCCCGGCCCCTCCTGACGGCACCCGCCCCGCCCCGCGCCCCGGAAGGGTGCCGGACGGCGGACCGGGGCCGCGGGGCCGGGCAGTGGCGGAACCGCCGCCACCCCGGCCCGGCGTGAGACCCGGCGTCACGCCTGGCGGCGGACCTCCACCACCCGGAACCGGTTGGCGACGAACGCCCCGTCGCACAGGGCCGCGTTCGCCGCGGGGTTGCCGCCGGAGCCGTGGAAGTCGGAGAACGCGGCGGTCTGGTTCACATACACCCCGCCCGTCAGATTCAGCGAGAGCTGCGCCGACTCCTCCAGACACACCTCCTCGACCGCCCGCTCGGTCTTCTCGGACGTCGTGTACGCGCCGACCGTCATGGCGCCCCGGTCGCGGATCGTGCGCCGCAGCAGCTCGACCGCCGCGGCCGTCGAGTCGACCGCCACCGCGAAGGAGACCGGGCCGAAGCACTCGTCGAGAAAGACGGACTCCGCGTCCGGCCCGGAGGCGTCCAGCCGGACGATGACCGGGGTGCGGACAACGGCGTCCGGGAAGTCCGGATGGGCGACGCTCCGCGAGGGCAGCGCGACCTCGCCCAGCTCCGCGGCGGCCTCCAGCCGGGCCCTGACATCCGGATTGACCAGCGCGCCCAGGACGGCATGGGCCCGCGCGTCGTCACCGAGGAGACCGCCTACCGCGGCCGCGAGGTCGTTCACCACGTCGTCGTAGGACTTGTGGCCCGCGTCGGTGGCGATGCCGTCGCGCGGGATCAGCAGATTCTGCGGGGTGGTGCACATCTGGCCGCTGTAGAGGGAGAGGGAGAAGGCCAGATTGGAGAGCATGCCCCGGTAGTCGTCGGTGGAGTCGACGACGACCGTGTTCACCCCGGCCTTCTCGGTGTAGACCTGGGCCTGGCGGGCGTGGGTCTCCAGCCAGTCTCCGAAGGCGCTGGAGCCCGTGTAGTCGATGATCCGGACCTCGGGGCGCAGGGCGAGGGTCTTGGCGATGCCCTCACCGGGGTGCTCGGCGGCCAGGGCCACCAGATTCGGGTCGAACCCCGATTCGGCGAGCACCTCGCGGGCGGCCCGGACGGTCAGCGCCAGCGGGAGGACCGCGCGGGGATGCGGCTTGACCAGCACCGGATTGCCGGTGGCCAGGGAGGCGAAAAGCCCCGGATAGCCGTTCCAGGTGGGGAAGGTGTTGCAGCCGATGACCAGGGCGATACCGCGCCCCGCCGTGGTGAACGACTTGTGCAGCTTCAGGGGGTCGCGCTTGCCCTGCGGCTTGGACCAGTCGGCGGTCTCCGGGGTGCGGGTCTGTTCCAGATAGGCGTACGCCGCCGCTTCCAGCCCGCGGTCCTGCGCATGCGGCCCGCCCGCCTGGAACGCCATCATGAACGCCTGGCCGGTGGTGTGCATCACGGCATGGGCGAACTCGTGCGTCCGGGCGCTGATCCGCGCGAGGATCTCCAGACAGACCAGGGCGCGCCGCTCCGGACCGGCCTCGCGCCAGGCGGGGACGGCCTCGCGCATGGCGGGCAGCAGGACGTCCGGGTCGGCATGGGGGTATTCGATGCGCAGCTCGGGGCCGTACGGGGAGACTTCGCCGCCCGCCCAGCCGTCGGTGCCGGGCTGGTCCAGGTCGAAGCGGGTGCCCTGGAGCGCTTCGAAGGCCGCCAGGCCGTCCGCGGGGGCGCTCTCCCCGTATGCCTTGGGGTGCTCGGGATGGGGGGACCAGTAGGCCCGGGTGCGAATCGCTTCGAGGGCCTGGTCGAGCGTCGCCCGGTGGCCGGTCAGCTGGGCGGTATCGGTCAGCGTCATGACGGACCAACTCCTCGTCGAGCTGGGCGGGGATGAGTGGACAGAGTTAGAGTAACCGAACGATCGGTCGGTACAAGGGGGCCTGTCGAAGCTGTGGAAAACTCATCGGGGAGGATCACCTCCATGACCGCCATCGAGCACGGGACCGCCGGCGCCCAGTGCGCCGCGGCAGGCCGGGAGACCGGTGTTTCCGGCGTTCCCGCCGCTTCCGTGGCCTCTCCCGGCCGGAGCCGTACGGTCGTGATGCCGGCCGATGCCCCCGCCGGTGCGGTCGTCCGCGGCACGGCCGCCGAGGAGGACGCCGACACCGTGATAGGCGGCGGCGCCCGGCACCACCCGGGGCCGTTCGGCGGCTGGGAACGGAGGCTGCCCGCGGGCCGGGCCCGGCGGTTGCCGGAGAACCTCCACTCGTACGTGCCCACGGGGCGTTGCGCGCCGGGGCAGGCGCTCTGCCGGCGGACTTTCGAAGACGAGGGAGCGGACCGATGACCACCGCGAAGCGGGACACCTACACCCCGGAGACGCTGCTGACCGTCGCGGTCCGCATCTTCAACGAACGCGGTTACGACGGCACCTCCATGGAGCATCTGTCGCAGGCGGCGGGTATCTCCAAATCGTCCATCTACCACCATGTGGCGGGCAAGGAGGAGCTGCTGCGGCGGGCGGTGAGCCGGGCGATCGACGCGCTGTTCGCGATCCTGGAGGAGACCGGGGCGCAGCGCGGCCGGGCCGTGGAACGGGTCGAGTACGTGGTCCGGCGGACGGTTCAGGTGCTGGTCGCCGACCTGCCCTATGTGACGCTGCTGCTGCGGGTGCGGGGCAACACCAAGACGGAGCGGTGGGCCATGGAGCGCCGCCGGGAGTTCGACCAGCGGGTGGTGGACCTGCTGCGGGCGGCGGCGGCCGAGGGCGATCTGCGCGCCGATGTGGACATCCGGCTCGCCACCAGGCTGCTCTTCGGCATGGTGAACTCGCTGGTCGAGTGGTACCGGCCGCATCCGGGCGGCGGCTGGGAGGGCGACCAGGTGGCCGACGCGGTGGTACGGATGGCCTTCGACGGGCTGCGGACGGTGGAGGGGCCGCGTACGGCGTGAGCCGTGGCGGTGCCCGGCCGGTGGCGGGCGCGGGCGGTTCCTGGGCGGGCCCGGTCGCGGGTGGTTCTCGGGCGGTTCTCGGGCGGGCCCGGGCGCGAGCGGGCCCGGGTGGTTCCTGGGTGGTTTGGGTGGCCGGGGGGTGGTCCGGGCGGTCCGGGTGGCCGCGGGCGGTGTCAGAAGCCGTCTTCGTCCGGCGCTACGGCGGGCCCCGGCAGCCCCGGGCCCTGGTCCAGATCGGTCTCCTCGAAGACCAGCAGGGTGCGGGTGGAGAGCACCTCCGGCATGGACTGGAGACGGGTGAGCACCAACTCGCGCAGGGTCCGGTTGTCCCGGGTGTGGACCAGGAGCAGTACGTCGAAATCGCCGCTGACCAGTGCGATGTGGGTGGCGCCCGGCAGCTTTTCGAGCTGTTCGCGGACCGTGCGCCAGGAATTCTGGACGATCTTGAGGGTGATGTAGGCCGAGGCGCCCTGACCGGCCCGCTCATGGTCGATCCGGGCGCTGAAGCCGCGGATCACGCCGTCGTCGAGGAGGCGGTTGATCCGGGCGTACGCATTGGCGCGGGAAACATGGACCCGTTCGGCCACGGAGCGTATCGACGCCCGTCCGTCGGCCCGGAGGATCCGCAGGATGTCCCGGTCGACGGCGTCGAGCGGGCGGGCGGCGGGCCCCTGTCCGGTTCGGACCCCGTCGGCGGCCATTTGTTCAGCTTCCATGTCCCCCCGCTCTGCCGGTATGGACGACCTGTGCCCATCACAGGCTGTGGAGAACCGTTTGTCCACAGGCTGAGGCCGCCTGTAGCCAAATTGCGCCGACGACCGAACAATCGGTAGGTGAGGCGGACCACAGCCGGCCGTCTCCTTCACCGCCCCCTCGAGGAGGTGCTCGCGTTGCGAAAGAGCAGCAGCACGACCGTGCAGGAGCTGCCCGGGTCCGCCGCCTACCGGCCCACCCCGCCCCCGGCGTGGCGGCCCCGCACCGACCCCGCGCCCCTGCTCCCCGACCCCGAGCCGTTCCGGGTGCTCGGCACGGACGCGGCGGCCTCGGCGGACCCCGAGCTTCTGCTGACGCTCTACGCCCAGCTCGTCCGCGGCCGCCGGTACAACACCCAGGCGACGGCCCTCACCAAACAGGGCAGGCTCGCCGTCTACCCCTCCAGCACCGGCCAGGAGGCGTGCGAGGTGGCGGCCGCGCTGGTGCTGCGCGAGCAGGACTGGCTGTTCCCGAGCTACCGGGACACCCTCGCGGCCGTTGCCCGCGGCCTCGACCCGGTCCAGGCGCTGACCCTGCTCCGCGGTGACTGGCACACCGGCTACGACCCGTACGAACACCGCATCGCCCCGCTGTGCACCCCGCTCGCCACCCAGCTGCCGCATGCCGTCGGCCTGGCGCACGCGGCCCGGCTCAAGGGCGACGACGTGGTCGCGCTCGCCCTGGTCGGCGACGGCGGCACCAGCGAGGGCGACTTCCACGAGGCGCTGAACTTCGCGGCGGTGTGGCGGGCGCCGGTGGTCTTCTTCGTCCAGAACAACGGCTTTGCGATCTCCGTGCCGCTGGCCAAGCAGACCGCCGCGCCCTCCCTGGCCCACAAGGCCGTCGGCTACGGCATGCCGGGCCGCCTCGTCGACGGGAACGACGCGCCCGCGGTCCACCAGGTGCTCTCCGAGGCCGTGGAGCGGGCCCGGTCCGGCGGCGGCCCGACGCTGGTGGAGGCGGTGACCTACCGGATGGAAGCCCATACGAACGCCGACGACGCCACGCGCTACCGGGTGGACGACGAGGTCGAGACCTGGCGTGAGCACGACCCGATCCTCCTGCTGGAGCGGGAGCTGACCGCCCGCGGGCTGCTCGACGACGGGCACCGGCGGACCGTGGCCGACGCCGCCGAGGCGATGGCCGCACTGCTGCGGGAGCGGATGAACACCGATCCGGCGCTCGATCCGATGGACCTGTTCGACCAGGTGTACGCGGAGCGCACCGGCCAGCTCGCGGAGCAGGCGGAACTGCTCCGCGCCGAGCTGGCGGCGGAGGGCCCCGAAGAGCCGGGTGCGGCCGCCGGCCGCGGGACGGGCGGCGGACACCGCGGCGGCGAAGGAGGAGCGCGATGACGACGGCGGCAGCAGCGGCCGCGGGGGCGCCCGGGGCGGCGGCCCCGGCCAAACCGGCCACCATGGCCCAGGCCCTCCGGCGTGCCATGCGGGACGCGATGAACGAGGACCCGGCGGTCCATGTCCTCGGCGAGGACGTCGGCACCCTCGGCGGTGTCTTCCGGATCACCGACGGGCTGGCCGCCGAGTTCGGCGACGCCCGCTGTACGGACACCCCGCTCGCCGAGGCGGGCATCCTGGGCACCGCCGTGGGCATGGCGATGTACGGACTGCGGCCCGTGGTCGAGATGCAGTTCGACGCCTTCGCCTACCCCGCTTTCGAGCAGCTCTTCAGCCATGTCGCCCGGACGCGCAACCGCACCCGGGGCGCGATGCCGCTGCCGATCACCATCCGGGTGCCGTACGGCGGCGGTATCGGCGGTGTCGAGCACCACAGCGACTCCTCCGAGGCGTACTACATGGCCACCCCGGGCCTCAAGGTCGTCACCCCCGCGACCGTCGACGACGCCTACGGCCTGCTCAGGGCAGCCATCGCCAGCGACGATCCGGTGGTCTTCCTCGAACCCAAACGGCTGTACTGGTCCAAGGCCGACTGGTCGCCGGACGCCCCGGCCCCGGTGGCGCCGCTGGGCCGGGCCGTCGTCCGGCGCCGGGGGACCAGCGCCACCCTGATCACCTACGGCCCCTCGGTCCCGGTCTGTCTGGAGGCCGCCGAGGCGGCCACGGCGGAGGGCTGGGATCTGGAGGTCGTCGACCTGCGCTCCCTCGTGCCCTTCGACGACGAGACGGTCTGCGCGTCGGTGCGGCGCACCGGGCGGGCCGTGGTGGTCCACGAGGCCACCGGCTTCGGCGGACCCGGCGGAGAGATCGCGGCCCGGGTCACCGAGCGCTGCTTCCACCGGCTGGAGGCCCCGGTGCTGAGGGTCGCCGGATTCGACATTCCCTACCCGCCGCCCATGCTGGAGCGGCACCATCTGCCCGGGGTCGACCGGGTCCTGGACGCGGTGGCGCGGTTGCAGTGGGAGGCGGCGAGCTGATGGCCCAGGTGCTGGAGTTCAGGCTTCCCGACCTCGGCGAGGGGCTGACCGAGGCGGAGATCGTGCGCTGGCTGGTCGCCGTGGGCGATGTGGTCGCCGTCGACCAGCCCGTGGTCGAGGTCGAGACGGCGAAGGCCATGGTGGAGGTGCCCTGCCCGTACGGCGGTGTGGTCACCGCCCGGTTCGGCGACGAGGGCACCGAACTGCCGGTGGGCGCACCCCTGCTGACGGTCGCGGTGGGCGCGGTGGACGGCGGGCCGGACACCGGGCGGGACGGCGGGCCTGCGGCCGGAGCGGGCGGCCCCGAGGGCGACGGGGGCGCGCACCGGGGCGGTACCCGCTCCGCCGGTACCGACGGTGGCCGCACGGGCGGTGCGGCACCGGGGGAGACGTCCGGCAATGTGCTCGTGGGGTACGGGACGGCCGCGCCGGCCGCCCGCAGGCGCCGGGTCGGCCCCGGCTCGGTACGGCCCGCGGCCGGGACCCCGGTGCTGCGCGAGCCGGGAGTGGTCACCCCCGATCCGGTGGCCGAGGCCCCGGCGGAGGCCGCCGGGCGGCTTCCGGAGGGACCCGTTCCCGTGATCTCGCCCCTGGTGCGGAAGCTGGCCCGGCAGAGCGGGGTGGAGCTGCGGGGACTGGCCGGGTCGGGACCGGAGGGGCTGATCCTGCGGGCCGATGTGGAGCGGGCGATCCGGGCCGCGGCCGCCGGATCCGTACCGTCGGCGCCGGTGGTGCCCGTGCCGTCCACTGCCACCGCACCGGTGCCGCTGTCCGCGGTGGCGGAAGCTCCGGGGCAGGAGATCCGGATCCCGCTGCGCGGAGTGCGCGGAGCGGTCGCCGACAAGCTCTCCCGCAGCCGTTCCGAAATCCCCGACGCCACCTGCTGGGTGGACGCCGACGCGACGGAGCTGATGGCGGCCCGGGCGGCGATGAACGCGGGGGGCGCGCCGAAGATATCCCTTCTCGCGCTGCTCGCCCGGATCTGTACGGCCGCGCTCGCCCGCCATCCCGAGCTGAACTCCCGGGTGGACACGGACCGGCGGGAGGTCGTGCTGCTACCGGAGGTGCATCTGGGGTTCGCCGCCCAGACCGAACGGGGCCTGGTGGTGCCGGTGGTCCGCGGTGCCCACCGCCGGACGGCCGAATCGCTCACCGAGGAGTTCGCCCGGCTGACGGATGCCGCCCGGCGGTCCGCGCTCACTCCCGCCGAGCTGACCGGGGGGACTTTCACCCTCAACAACTACGGGGTCTTCGGGGTGGACGGCTCGACCCCGATCGTCAACCATCCGGAGGCGGCGATGCTCGGCGTCGGCCGGATCGTGCCGAAGCCCTGGGTGCACGGGGGCGAGCTGGCCGTCCGTCAGGTCGTACAGCTCTCCCTCACCTTCGACCACCGGGTGTGCGACGGGGGTACGGCGGGCGGGTTCCTGCGGTACGTCGCCGACTGTGTGGAGCAGCCCGCGCTGCTGCTGCGCACTCTCTGACCGCCGCACCAGGGGCGAGATCAGGGGGGCCCTACGGGAGCCGTCCGGCGCCCTCCGCCGGGCCTCGGCCACCGGATGGGGGCCGGGCGCCCGGCCGCTGCCGCGGCGGCCGGGTGGACCGTGGTCCCCGTGCGCGCGGTGTGCGTTGCGCCGCTGAGCCGCCGGGTCCTGCTCCGACCCCGCGGTCCCCCGTGCGCGCGGTGCGTGGGTGTGTTCTGTACGCGTGCTCCGTCCGTGTGGTCCGTGCGGTGCGGGCGCGGACCATACTGCCGTTATGACTGCGACCTCGGGATCACGGCCACCGGCGGGTACGACTGCGGCCCCGGGACCACGGCCGTGACCACGGCGGCCGGGCCCGGTCCGGATCCGGACGGCGTTCCGTACGACGCCGTGGTGCTGGCGGGAGGCGCGGCGAACCGCCTCGGCGGGGCCGACAAGCCGGGTATCGCGGTGGGTGGCCGGCCGCTGCTCGACCGGGTGCTGGCCGCCTGCCGGGAAGCGGGGCGGACCGTGGTCGTCGGCGGGCGCAGGCCCACCGCGCGGCCCGTCGTCTGGGCCCGTGAGGACCCGCCGGGCGGGGGACCGCTCGCCGCCCTCGACGCCGGGGTGCGTCAGCTCGCCACCCCGGAGGACGGCGCGGTGGTGGTGCTCTCCGCGGATCTGCCGTTCCTGGACCGGCGGACCGTACGGCGGCTGGCGGCCGCCCTCGGCTCCGGCGGGCGGGAGGGCGCCGTCCTCACCGATGCCGGGGGCCGGGACCAGTTCCTCGTCGCCGCATACCGCGCCGAGCCGCTCCGCCGCGAACTGGCCCTGCTGGCGACGGAGTACGGCTCCCTGGCCGGGCTTCCGCTGAAACTGCTGGTCCAGGAGCTGGACCTGGAGCGGATCGCGGCGGAGCCGTACACCGCCTTCGACTGCGACACCTGGGAGGACATCGCCGCCGCCAGGGCCCGGATCAGGGAGCATGGGACCGTGCTGGAGGAATGGATTACCGCCGTCAAGGACGATCTCGGTATCGACCTCGACGTGGACACCGGACTACTGCTCGACCTGGCCCGCGACGCCGCACACGGTGTGGCCCGGCCCGCCGCGCCGCTGACCACCTTCCTGGTGGGATACGCGGCCGCGTCGGCGGCCGGTGGGGGCCCCGAGGCGGTCGCGGAGGCCGTCCGCAGGGCCACCGCGCTCGCCCGCCGCTGGGCGGAGGAGACACCCGGCCCCGACGGTCCCCCTACGCCCGGGGGGCGTGGGAGGGACCCCCATCCTCCGCCCGGGGGGCGTCGGGGCGACCCCCACCCTGCGCCCGGGGGGCGTGAGGGGGATTCCCCGCCTGCGCCCGGGGGGCGTGAGGGCGACCTCCGCTCTGTGCCCGGGGGGCGTGGGACGGAGACCCGTTCCGCGCCCGAAGGGCCCGGGAGTGATCCCCGCCGCGGGAGCGATCCGCTTCCCGGGGCCGGGGAGCGGGGCGGTTCCGGTGGTTCCGGCGGGGGTGGTGCGTGATGGGTGCCGGGAGCGGTCCCGGTCCCGGTACGGACCGCCGCAGCCAGGAAGGCCGGACGGACGCCGGGGACGGTCAGGAGCAGGACGACCGGGACTGGTACGCCGCCTGGGACCAGGTGCTCGCCCGCGACCCGGTCGCCGAGCCCGCCCCGCCCGCCGCCCGGCCCGGTGGACCGGGATACGGGCCCGACGACGCGCACAGCCCCGGGCGGGTGGCTGACGGGAGTCCGTCCGCCGGCCCCGCCCACGGGCCCGGCCGGGGTTCATCCGCGGGACCGGGGACCGGGGCCGGACCGGCCGACGGTCCTGACCGCGCCCGCGGTACCGCCGCCCGTGGTTCCGGTCCCGGCCATGGGTCCCGGAGCGACGCCCAGGCCCCTTCGGCAGGCTCCCGGGCCGACCTGGACGCGGAGTCCGGGCCCGGCCCCGACGCATTCGTCGACTTCGCCGAGGGGCTGGACGACGAGCCCGTCCGGACCGGTGGCGGAACGGACAGCGGCGGAACGGACGGCGGTGACGGGGTCGAGGAGGCCCTCGCCCTGGTCGGACGCCGCCCCGCCGCGCCCCAGGACGGCGAAGGACCACCCCCGGAGCCCGATTCGGCCGCTCCCCCGCCCGGGCGCGCCGCCGCGGAGCCCGGCGCCCGGCACCGCGCAGTGCCCTGGCCCGAGGCCCGCGAGCGGGCAGCCCGGGCCGGACGGGAGACCGGCCGCCGGACCGGGACCGGCGGTGACCGGGTCCTCCGGGCACCTCTGGACGGCGCCCTGGGACTGGTGCTCGCCGAGGACCTGCCCGCCCTCTGCGATCTGCCCTCCTTCGACACCTCCGCCATGGACGGCTGGGTGGTGGCCGGGCCCGGCCCCTGGACCGTCGACGGCGACGCCCCGGTACTCGCCGGACGGGCCGATCCGCCCCCGCTGCCCGACGGCACCGCCATCCGCATCGCCACCGGCGCCCGGATCCCCCCGGAGACCACGGCGGTCATCCGCAGCGAACACGCCCGCACCGACCCCGCCCGAGGACTGCTCACCGCCGACCGCACGGTGACACCCGGCCAGGACATCCGCCCCCGCGCCCAGGAGTGCCGCTCCGGGGAGCAACTGCTGCCCGCCGGGGCCCTGGTGACCCCCGCGGTCCTCGGCCTGGCCGCCGCCGCGGGCTACGACGCCCTGGCGGTCGTCGCCCGTCCCACGGTCGAAGTCCTTGTCCTCGGGGACGAACTGCTCGACCGGGGGCTCCCCCGCGACGGACTGATCCGGGACGCCCTCGGCCCGATGGCCGCTCCCTGGCTGCGGGCGCTCGGCGCCGATGTCCTCGCCACCCACCGGATCGGTGACGACGAGACGGCGCTGCACAACGCCGTGACCTCGTCCGCCGCCGACCTGCTCGTCACCACCGGCGGTACCGCCGCCGGACCCGTCGACCATGTCCACCCCGTGCTGCGGAAGGCCGGTGCCGGACTGCTGGTCGACGGGGTCGCCGTCCGCCCCGGGCATCCGATGCTGCTGGCCGGGCTGCCCGCCGGAAAGGGGCCCCGGCTGCTCGTGGGGCTGCCGGGCAATCCGCTGGCCGCGGTCGCCGCGCTGCTCACCCTCGCCGCCCCGCTGCTCCGGGGTCTGGCCGGGCTTCCCGAGCCGGTCCCGTACACCGTGCCCGTACGGGACGAGGTGCCCGGACATCCGCAGGACACCAGGCTGGTGCCGGTGGTTCACCACGGCCCGGTGCTGGTGCCGCTGCGCTACAACGGGCCCGCCATGCTGCGCGGTATCGCCGCCGCCGACGGACTGGCCGTCGTCCCTCCGGGAGGGGCCCGTCCCGGGGACGAACTCGAAGTGCTGGACCTACCGCTGGGCCGGTGAGAGAACCGGACACCCGGATAAGGCCGGACAAGGGACGAGGGGGTGTTTCACGTGAAACACCCCCTCCGTCATGGGACGGGTGCCCGGCCGCCCGGGACCCGGCTCAGTAGTCCATCTCCTCCCGGCTGATCGTGATCAGCCGGTCCCCGAACTTCAGCGTGGCCGACTCCGGGTCGGTGTAGTCCAGCATGCGCTTCCGCCGTACGACGGCGACCACCAGATCGTTCGCCTCGCGCGGCGATCTACCGATCTCGTCCTGGCGCACCGGCCGCTCCGTGAGGCTCAGCCCGCGGCCATGGGTCATCAGATCCTCCAGGGTGTCCGCCACATGGGGACTGGCCGTCGACACCCCCAGCAGACGGCCGGCCGAGCTGGAGCTGGTGACCACGGTGTCCGCGCCGCTCTGCTTCAGCAGGGGTACGTTCTCGTCCTCCCGGACCGCGACCACGATCTTGGCCTGACGGTTCAACTGCCGGGCCGTCAGGGTGACCAGGGTCGCCGTGTCGTCGCGCTGGAGGGAGACGATCACCCGGGTGGCCCGGTCCAGCTCCGCTTTCAGCAGGGTGCGGGAGCGGGTGGCGTCGCCCTGTACGGCCACCAGACCGTCGTTGTTCGCCGAGTCGATCCCCTTCTGCTGGGAGTCGACCACGACGATCTTCTCCTTGGGCAGGCCCTGGCCGAGCAGGGTCTCCACGGCGTGCCGCCCCTTGGTGCCGTAGCCGACGATCACCACATGGTCCCGCATCCGGGAGCGCCAGCGGTGGACGCGCACCTGCTGCCGGGTGCGTTCGGTGAGGACTTCCAGGGTGGTGCCGACCAGGATGATCAGGAAGACCACACGCAGCGGGGTGATGACGAAGATGTTGGTCAGCCGGGCCCCGTCGCTGACCGGGGCGATATCGCCGTATCCCGTGGTGGAGAGGGTGACGGTGGTGTAGTAGGCGGCGTCGAGGAGATCGACCTTGCCGTCGGCGTTGTCGTTGTAGCCCGCACGGTCCAGCCAGACCAGCAGGGTGGTGACGGTGAGGACCAGTATCGCCATGGCGAGACGGCGCAGTACCTGCTGGAGCGGCGGGACGGCGGACTGCGCGGGCATGGTGATGGACCGGCCGGCCTCGGCGTCGTCCCGGGCCTCGGCCCGGGGCCGGGACCAGATGGTCCGCAGGATGGGGAACCTTCCCTCCTTGGGCGGCGGACGTTCCTCGTCCTTCATCGGGTGTCTCCTCCGGCATTGGCCGTCGTGCGGGGCATGGGTGACCATGGTCGCGGATCCGTCCGGGTAAGTCTCGCCGGGTTCGATCGGATGTGCCGGAACCACCGGGAACGGTGTATGCGGTACGACATACGGCAGGACACCGGACGGGACTGGGAGGAGGAGGCCGGACATGCGCGATCACACGATCATCGTCGGCTTCGGAACGAAGGGCCGTTCGGCCTTGCAGACGCTGATGGCGACGGGGCTGCGGAAGGACCAGATCGTGGTGGTCGACCCCAGCGGCAAGGTCGTCGAGGCAGCCGCCGCCGAGGGCATCGAGGGGGTCGTGGGCGATGCCACCCGCAGCGGGGTCCTGCTCCGCGCCGAGGTCCAGCGGGCGCGGCAGATCGTCATCGCGACCCAGCGGGACGACACGGCCGTGCTGGTGACCCTGACGGCCCGGCAGTTGAACCGTCAGGCCAAGATCGTGGCGGCGGTCCGTGAGGAGGAGAACGGACCGCTGTTGCGCCAGTCGGGCGCCGATACGGTGATCACCAGCGCCAGCGCCGCCGGACGGCTGCTGGGCCTCTCCGTTCTCAGCCCCAGCGCGGGCGCGGTGATGGAGGACCTGATCCACCAGGGCAGTGGCCTCGATCTCGTCGAGCGGCCGGTGATAAAGGCAGAGGTGGGACGGGATGTGCGGGATACCGGCGATCTGGTGGTGAGCGTGCTGCGGGGGCACCGGCTGATCGGCTACGACGACCCGGCGGCCAGCCCACTCCAGTTGACGGACCGTCTGATCACGATCGTCCGTGCGGAGAACTCGCCGGGCGGCGACGCATAGCCGGATGACGCATGGCCGGGGGGCGGGCCCGCCGGACGGCGGACTGCCGGGTGCCGCCCGCACGGTCCGGGCCGCCGGGTGATGCCCGGCCGGGTCGCCCGACCCGGCGCGGCCGGACGCGGCGCTGGGCGCCGCCCGGACTGTCCGGGGCGTCCCGGGCGGGGCGGCGGAGGCGCGGGAGTAGCCTCGCGGCCATGCATGCGATCACGATTCCGGAACCCGGTGGCCCCGAGGCGTTGGTCTGGGCCGAGGTGCCCGACCCCGTGCCCGGCCCGGGTGAGCTGCTCGTCGAGGTGGTGGCGAGCGGAGTCAACCGTGCCGATGTGCTCCAGCGGCAGGGCTTCTACGACCCCCCGGCGGGAGCCTCGCCCTACCCCGGGCTGGAGTGCGCAGGCCGGATCACCGGCATCGGACCCGGGGTGTCGGGATGGACCCTCGGCGACGAGGTGTGCGCCCTGCTCGCGGGCGGCGGATACGCGGAGAAGGTGGTGGTGCCCGCCGGTCAGGTGCTGCCGGTGCCGAAGGGGGTGGACCTCGCGGTCGCCGCGGCCCTCCCGGAGGTCACCGCCACGGTCTGGTCGAATGTCTTCATGGTTGCCCATCTCCGGCCCGGGGAGACCGTGCTGGTCCACGGCGGGGCGAGCGGTATCGGCACGATGGCCGTCCAGTTGGCGAAGGCGGTCGGGGCCCGGGTGGCGGTCACCGCGGGCAGCCCGGAGAAGCTGGCGCGCTGCGCCGAGCTGGGTGCGGACATCCTCATCGACTACCGGCAGCAGGACTTCGTCGACGAACTGCGCCGGGCCACCAACGGCGACGGCGCGGACGTGATCCTCGACATCATGGGCGCCAAGTACCTGGACCGGAACGTTCGGGCGCTGGCGGTCAACGGACGGCTCGCCGTGATCGGGCTCCAGGGCGGGGTGAAGGGCGAGCTGAACCTGTCGACGCTGCTCGGGAAGCGGGCGGCGATCACCGCCACCTCGCTGCGGGCCCGGCCGGTCGAGGAGAAGACCGCCATCGTCGCGGCGGTACGGGAGCACGTCTGGCCGCTGATCGAAGGCGGCCGGGTCCGGGCCGTCGTCGACCGGGAGTTCCCGCTGAGCGAAGCGGCGGCGGCGCATGAGGCACTGGAGTCCGGCACGCACGTGGGCAAGCTGCTGCTCCGCACGGGCGGCTGAGACCGGCCCGGGGGTGGGCGGCGGCCATTGCCGTCGCCCGGTCCGGGCCGGTACCGGTCCGGCGGCGGGACCGAGCCCGGCCCTCGGGGCGATCGGTCCCGCCGCCGGACGGGGTCAGTTGCCGGAGCCCTTGCGCCGTATCTGGGTGGAGACCGCGCCCGGGGAGGGCAGGTTTCTGAAGAAGCGCTGGGACTCGTGCTCGCGGATTCGGAGGACCTGGCCGACCAGCTTGTGCGCGGCCTCGGGGTCGGGCCGGCCGCTCGTGGAGTGCTTGGCGGCGGCATAGGTGGCGTAGGCCCGGGTGAGATCGGTCTCCGTCTGGCGGAGCAGCACCCAGGAGGTGTCCCAGCGGTAGAACTCCTTGAGCGCGGTGCTGACCGCCACCAGACAGCCGACGGCGGAGATGACGATGCTCTTGTAGTGCAGGTCCAGGATGGTGAGCAGGGGCAGTGCCGCGGCGCTGAGGATCGTGATCACGCCGCTGGCACGGTAGTAGCGCCGATTCCGGTGGGCGCGCTGGTCATAGAAGTCGATCAGTTCGCGTACGTACGCCTCGACGCTCGTCGCGAAGTCGGTGTCCGTTGCGTCGAGCAGGCGCGGTGTCGTGAAGGCGGTACGGCGGCGGGTGACGGTATCGCGCACGATGTCTCCTGGTACGGGGTGGGAAGTCCTGCCGGACGCGCCGGATGGACGGACGGACGGGTGATCGGCTTCCTCGGCTTCCTCGTGTGCCCCGGGCCGGACCGGCCTCGGACACGGCCTATGGCGGTGGCGTCCCGCCCCGCAGCCGTTGCAGGGCGGACAGCATGGTGGATTCGGCTGCGGCGAGGTTCCGGCGGCGGAGCAGCAGATTCTCGGTCTCACCGAAGCGCGCCGCGGCATCCCGGTAGCCGAGTCTCCGCAGCGCACCGACGCGTTCGGGGGAGAAGGACATCAGCGCGCTCAGCGACCCGAGCGGGCCGGGCGGAGTGATCGGGACGCTGGGCCGGATGTCGATCCGTACGAGCCCGGTCACCGCGCCCGGCACCACCCGGGCGTCGGGGTGCAGATGCACGACGACGAGGACATCGCAGTGCTCCGCCTCGGCGAAGGCCCGTACCGGGGTGCGGTCGCCGCGGCCCAGTCCGCCGTCGAGATAGGCGGATCCGTCGATCACCCGGCTCGGGAAGACGAACGGCAGTGCCGCGCTGGCCAGCACCGCCTCCCGGATCTCGGACGGCGCGAGGTCGTTCAGCCGGATGATGCTTGCCCGGGCGCCGCCCATCCAGCGGGCGAACTCCACCAGTTGCCGCAGTCTCTCGGGCACCGCCTCCCGGTCCATCAGCGGATAGGCCGTGACCCAGAGGGGTCGGCCGGCGGCCTTGATGTGCTCGGTGTCGACCGCCTGGTCGACCAGCTCTTCGAGCAGCGCCAGCCGGCTCTTCAGGGCCGCCAGCCGCCCGCGGAACATCCGTATCTGCCGGGCCGTGCTCTCCACGGCGGCTCCCGCGTCGTCCAGCGGCAGCCCCTGGTCCTCGGACGGCGAGACCCCCATCCGGGTGGAGAAGCGCTCCCAGAACGCGGCCAGCCGCTCGACGCCCCGGAAGAGCGAGTCCTCACCGGCCAGCACCGCACCGTTGAGGGCGCCGATGCTGGTCCCGGCGATGGCGGAGATCCGGGTGTCCCGCTCCGCCAGATAGTCCAGTACGCCCAGTTCATAGGCGCCCTTGGCACCGCCCCCGGCCAGCACCAGCCCGACTCTCAGGGGGAGGTACGGGCCCGCTGCCGCCGGGTGCCGGGCGGCAGGAGCGGCCGGCGGGTCCTGCGGCGGATACCCGGAGGCCCCCGCCGTCTCCAATGCCTGCCGCGCGATACGGCTGAACTCCTCCTGCCCCGTCATCGGGGCTTCCCGAGGGCAAGCAGCCGCATCCGCCGCGAATCCGCCTCGGCGAACTGCTCGGCGATGATGTGCCGTACCAACTCCTCGACGCTCAGACTTGCGGCGACATAGTCCGGGCCGCTTCCCAGGGTGGCGCGCAGCGCCGCTTCCGCCGCGGCGTCCGGGTCGACGCCCGCCACCGTGGTCGCCAGGGCCGCCTTCCGCAGCGCGGAACTCAGCGGACCCCGCGCACCCGTCAGCTCCGCCGGTACGCCTTCGCCCAGCAGCTCGGCCAGCATCGTCCGGTGCTCGTCGCCCGGCAGCCCGCGGACGGCCTCGGCCAGCAGGCCCGTGAGGGGTCTGATGCCGTCGTACCAGGGCACCGGCGGATCCTGGAGCATGCGCTCGGCCAGCTCCTGCTGGATGCCCGCGCCGGGATTCGACGCGGCGAACTCCCCCGCCGGCCCGCCGGCCACCTCGCGGGCCAGCAGGACCGCTCCGGCCAGGAGGCCCAGGTCCGGGTCGGGACGCGGATACCGCCACCGGCGTACCGCACGGTCGATCGCCAGACTGCTCTCCACTTTGCGCAGCCGCTCGTCGTGTTCGGCCAGCCCCCGCCCGGTCTGCTCGGCGAGCTGCGCCAGCAGGACCGTCAGCCGGCGGACTCCGCCTTCGGCCCACTGGAGCCGGACATCGAGCCGGTCCACCCGTTCGTTGACCCGGGTGACCTCGTCGATGACCTCGGCGACCACGAGATCGGTGGCCGTCAGCCGCTCCGTCAGCTCGGAGAGCCAGGCCAGGGTAGAGCGCTGGGCACCGACCAGGGCACCGGTGACGGCGAGGTCCTGGCGGCGGCCATGGCCGGTGATCTGGGCGAGCAGCCGGGCGAAGAAGCCCTCGCGGGCCCTGGCCCGCACCAGGTCGTCCGCGGTGTGCAGGTCGTTGAGCAGTTCGAGCAGCAGCCGGTCGTCGACCAGCGGAACACCACGGGCGACGTCCGACAGGTTCACCGGCCCGCTCCCGGGCGGGAGGCCGGGGCGACGAAGACGATCGGCTGAGTGAGGGGCTGCGGCTTGTCGGCCACCATGACGTACGCGGGACCGATCAGGAACTCCGGGTGCCCGCCACCGGTCTGCCCCGGGTCCCATACCTCGTAGTGGTCCGCGGGCAGCGCGGTCGGATCGGCCCGGAAGTCCAGGCGTGCGCTGTGCGGCAGGGCCCCGACGGTGTCACGCAGCGCCGCCGCCCTGCGGTACGCGGTGGCGAACAGCGCGGGGAAGCCGGGGTCCCCGGTCGCCAGGTTCAGCTTCCGCAGTTCGGCGGTGAACTGCTCCGGTGTCCGGTCCATCGGCCGGTCGAGGGGATCGAAGAGCATCTTCACGACTTCGCGGGCCGCTTCCGCCCGCCGCCGCCTCAGGTCTGCTTCGGTGCTGCCGGCCTGCGGGGGGCAGAGCATCCGCCCCAGGAACAGCACTTCTTGCAGTACCAGCCTGCGGTAGTCCTGGGAGAGTCCGTGATGGCGGCGATGGCTGTCGGAGGTGGCGCGGCCGTCCTCGATGGCGCGACGGAGCCCCTCGTTGCGCGCGGCATCGAAAAGCACCTGGATGTCGCGCTTAACCGTGTCGTGACGTTCGTCCTGGTCGGTGAGGCGCTGGAATACTCGGCTCCGAAGCTTTTCCAGGGCTTGGATATGCCGGTTGTCCTGCCGGGCGAGTTCGGCCCTGAACTCCTGGCGCAGTTCTTTGATGCTCGCTGCCAGATCGCTCTGTGAAGCCGGGGTCTTCTCCGGCGACGAGGATTCTCCGCCCTTTCGGTTTCGGCCAACGATCCTCATGTCCTCAGGCTCCGATGTTTCGTCCTGCTCGTCGTCGTGCTCGTCGTATCTCCAGTCACCTTCGCCCCGCATGGATCAGCCACCCGCCTTGCCGGGGCCCCGGCGCCCGTACAACTCGGTGAACTCGATGGCCGCCTTGCGGCGTACGCCACTGTTCCGGTCCTCGGTCTCGACGGTGATCTCCGAACCGCCGAACGTGAAGTAGATGTCGAGGTATCGCTTGGAGAACTCCACCTGCTTCGAACCGCTCGCGTCGGCGTTCACTGTCCCCACGCGCTCACAGCCCGCCTCGTTGACGTACTGCGGATCGTCGCTGTAGGTCGCGAACAGCCCGATCTCGAAGAGGGTGGTGCCTGACTGGACCCTCAGCGAGTCCTTCACCACCTCACCGGTCACCACCTGATCACCGCGCTTGATCATGACGCTGAAGCGGTCGTCGCACATGTCCCTGCCCAGCTCGTCATGGAAGTGCATGCCTCCCGGATCGGTTCCGTGGCGGAAGGGCATCGCGCACTCGAAGCCGTACGTGTACTTCGAGCGCCGCCCCCAGACGACGGCCGGGTCGTAGGCGAAGTGCACGGCACCTGCGAGGACGGCGAACGCCGCGTCCTGCGGCAGCACCACCTTGACCTCGTGGCCGAACCGCTGGGCGATCCGGTCACGCAGATAGGTGGAGCGGGCGAAGCCGCCGACCAGGACGATCTGGTCAACGCCTTTCTCCGGACCGTTGTCGAGCACGATCCGCCGCTGTTCCTCGATCACTTCCAGAATCCGCCCCACCACCGATTCATGAAGGTCCGCGATCTCGTCCGGAACGATGACGAGGTGGTACGAGGCGCCGTAGGCCAGCTCGGTCAGCCGCGCCTTGGTGGCCGGTGCCAGGGTTTCCCAGAGCCCTCCGGGCACGGCGATATCGCACGGGGTGGTGAACACCGGAGTGCCGTCGGGCCCGGTCTCCGAGGCGAGACCGACCTTCCACCCCTCCCAGCTCTCCTCCAGTGCGGCGATCTCCTGTGGGTGGGAGACCAGCAGGGCCTTCAGCTCCTCGGCTCCGAAGCGGTCCGCGAGCACCGTGTCCACGAAGTGCTGGTTGATGTACGCCGACCCCAGCGGGCCGCCGTCGGCGATACCGATCTCGGACAGCCGGTCGTCACCGACGCCTGCGGGGCGGATCTGGTAGCTGGTGATGTCGACGGTGCCGCCGCCGCAGTCCACCACCATGAAACGGCTGCCGGGCGTTTCGAGGTCGAGACGCCCTTCCGGCCGGTCCGGTGCGAGCAGGGTGCCGGGGGTGAGCGCACAGTAGACGGCTGCTGCCTCCGGTTCGCTGACGAGGAGCAGCCGCTCCTGGTCGGACGGGATCCCGGCCGCCTTCGCGGCATCGCGCATCGCGCCTTTCTCCGGGTCCTTCCAGATCGCGGGCACGGTGATGCACCAGCGGATGTCTTCCGCGCCGAAGCCGAGACCGCCGTAACTGGTTGCCTGGATTTCTTTGAGGGCCGTGGTGTACAGCCTGCGGAGGTAGGCGGCGATCAGCTTCGGCACCACCAGGGCGGGATCCGCATTCTCCAGGTTGCCGAAGAAGCGCGGCACATCGCCGGCCGGGGCATCGGATCGCAGCGCCATCTTGAACCGGGCCGCGTATCCGAATCCGCTGGGATTGCCCCGACTGCTCTCGGTCCGCCAGCGCCGACGGGCCTCATGTCCGAAGGCCACCGCTTCGCCGTGCACATCCACCAGGACGGTCGTCAGGTCCTTCGGGTAGGCGGGGCCACCGTCCTGTGCTGTGAAGTTCTGGTAGGTGATGGCACGACGATTGGCAAGGTCCTGAAGGTTGGAAACCGTCGTCCAGGCAAAACCCGAACCATGGGTTCCGAAATCGATGGCGACGACGATCTTCGGTACGAACGGCTTGCTCATGCTCCCCCTTCCGCGCGGGAGCACGACGGACCCCACACCCGTCGTCTCAAGGCCCCCGCGGCGAAACAATGATCAACGCAGCCCGGAGTGCCGCACCGGTGCGTATGCGCTTTCGCGCTTCGACGCTATCCGAGCAAGGGCAAAAGCGGATACCCCTTTTCCATTTCGGAAAGGGTTCCTGGAGCAGGTAAACAGTGCCCGTGCGGCTCAGAAGTCACAGGGGGCTCAGGGGTAAAAGGCCGCCCTGGTAAAAGTGCTGATGGGAGGCCCGTCCCAGGAATTCGGCGGATATACGCGCGGCGGCCTTACCCGGGCTTCGGGTAAGGCCGCCGCGGGGGTCGGACGGATTACAGGTACGGGCCCGAGCGAAGGGCGCCGTGGGCCGGGTCGTCGTCGTGCGGGGCGCCGGGAGGCAGGGCGCGGCGCATCTGCTCCAACTGGGCGCGGGCGGCCATCTGCTGGGCGAAGAGCGCCGTCTGGATACCGTGGAAGAGGCCTTCGAGCCAGCCCACCAACTGGGCCTGGGCGATGCGCAGCTCGGCCTCGGAGGGCACGGCGTCATTGGTGAACGGCAGCGAGAGCCGCTCCAGCTCCTCGACCAGCTCGGGCGCCAGCCCGTCCTCCAGCTCCTTCACGGAGCTGGCGTGGATCTCCTTCAGGCGGACCCGGCTCGCCTCGTCGAGAGGAGCCGCCCTGACCTCCTCCAGCAGTTGCTTGATCATGCTGCCGATCCGCATGACCTTCGCCGGCTGTTCCACCATGTCCGTCACGGGGACCTCACGCGCCACGTCGTCGCCGCTACCGTCACCGCCGCCGAGAGCCATACCGTCCTGCCCCACGACGAGGACGTGGGGACTCTCCTGCGAGCGTTCGTTCCTCGGCATATCCATGCCGCCATTCTCGCGCACACGCGCGTCATCACGCGGTGTGCCCCCGTGCGGGAGTGATCACTCCCGCACGGGGGCACGAATGTGCAGGTGGCCGCTGGTCGACCCGGACCGGAGGCCGGTATTCCGGTATTCGGGCCGGATCCGGTGGTCACTCCGGGTCGACCAGTGGGTCCGTCTCCGTCACATGCCGGCCCGGAGGTCAGGCGGCTCCGTCCGGTGTTGGCCCGGAGCCCCCGGTGTCCCCGTCACGTGGTCGCCCGGCGGGCCACCGCGCCCCGCGAGCGGGTCATCAGCGCCGCCAGGAGCGCCGCGCCCAGCGGGACCACGACCAGCAGGGCGCCGAGGGTCTCCCACGGCATGATGATCGGGACATAGGGCGCGGCCATCTCGTACCCCTGGTTCAGCGAGTCCTCGTACCAGGACTGGTCGCTCCGCCGCTCGGTGAGCAGCAGCCCCACCGCGGGCAGTACACCCGCCGCCGAGCCCAGGACCACACCCATGGTGGCCACCACCCCGCACTGGAAGCCGCTGAGCGTCCTGCGCACCCTCGGCGGGGCGCCCACCGCGGTCAGCGTCTTGAGATCCGCTTCGGCGTCCGCCTGGGAGAGGCCGGTGGCGATACCGGCCGCACCGACGGTGATCAGCGTGGCGAAGGCGGCCAGCGCCAGCAGCACGATGCTGGTGTCGGACTCGAAGCCCTTCTCGATCCTGAGGCTGACGCTGGTGCTGATCCGCGACAGCTCGTCGTCGAGCTTCTGCTTCTCCGTGCTGTTGGTCATCCGGTCGGTGGAGAAGTAGGCGCCGTACGGCACCGCCAGCACACCGAGCGACTTCGCCGCGGCGGGCGGGAGCACGGTCTGGAAGCCGTACGCCTTGTCCCTCGCGCCGTCGGCCACCAGATGGGTCGGGACGGACCGGACGGTGCCTGGCTCCTCCTTGCCGGCCTCCATGGCCTTGTCGGCGGCCTTGGTGTCGGTGATGACCTTGATGGTCACCTTGCCGTCGGGACCGATGTGCTGCTTGTTGAAGGTGATGGCCTTGCCCGCCTTCAGAGCCCGCTCCGCCGCCGGGTCCTTCGCGCCCAGAACCTTCAGCAGCTTCTCGTCGGCGACGAGCACATCGCCCAGGTAGGGGCCTTCGGTGCTCTTGCAGCGCCAGTCCTTGGCCAGGGCGCGCCGCTGCTGGACGGTGTACTTGGCCCCGGGGTCCTCCGCACCGCGTGCGTTCGAGTACGTGTGCAGCGGGCACTGGTTCGCCTTGGGCACGACGATCGAATAACGGCCGCATCCCGGGTCGCTGTCCCACATTCCGCAGGACTTCTTGCCGATGACGATCCGGTCCACATCGGCCCGCACCTCGACCGGTGCGTTGCGCTGGACGGCGGAGCGGATCGCCGGTATCTCACGGCTGTTGTTCTCGTCGGTGACGAGCAGCGAGCCGTGCGGGGCCTCCGCGACGTACGACGCCTTCTGCTGGGCCTCGTCGCTTGCCGCGTAGGTGGCCACCGCCACGGTGCCCGCGACGGCCGCCAGGACCGCCGCAACCGCCGGAGCCGTACGGCCGCGGTTGCGGACGGCGTCCCGCAGCGCCAGCCGCGGCGACAGCGGCAGAAAGCCGCCGAGCCGACCGAAGAGGCCGACCAGGGCCGGGGTGAGCGCCACGATGCCCAGCTCGGCGATGATCGCGCCGATGCCGACGATCGCGAAGCTCTGGAAGAGCATCGAACCGGCCAGGGCGATGGCGGCACCGAAACCGACCGCGATCAGCCCGATCACCGGCAGCACCCGGCTGCTGCGCCGGACGCCGCGGCGTCCGGTCAGCGACACCAGGACGGACTGCCGGGAGGAGGTGATGGCGGGCACGAGCGCCGCCATCGTGCCGGTGAAGACCGCCAGCAGGGCGATGGCCAGCAGCTCCAGCGGCCGGGCGTCGAAGGCGCCGAACCTCTCGCCCATATACGTCTCGAAGGTGCCCTGGAGCGCGATGCTGAGGAGCACGCCCAGTGTCGTACCGATCACGGCCGCCGCCGCGCCGATCACCAGTCCGCCGGCGAGCACGATGGCACGGATATGGCTGCGCTCACCGCCGTTGGCCCCGACCAGACCGAGCTGGCGGCGCGAGCGCCGGGCGCCCACGGCGAACGCCGGTCCGGCCAGCAGGCAGATCTCCAGCAGCGCCAGGCTGACGACCGTGGCCAGCGCGGTCAGCTCCTCGGCCTGGAGCCCCGGGTTCATGGCGTAGTTGTGGAAGTTGGGCTTCTGGTAGAGCGGGACCTGCGAGTCCGCGGGCTCCGAGAGGGCCACCGCGCGGGACTGGACCACACCACCCTTGGCGTTGGTCTCCTTCACCATGTTCCACGTGAAACCACCGTCGACAGCGACCAGATAGGTCGTCGAGCCGTAGTCGGTGCCCAGTTCCAGCTTCTTCAGCGCCTCGTTGAGCGGCTTGATAAAGGCCCCGGGCAGGGCGTTGACCTGGTCCGTCTTCAGCGAGCTGGGCAGCTCGTAGGCGCCGACGATCTTGTAATCGCGGTTGAGATGGCGGGCGTTGAGCTTGCCGCCGACCTTCAGACCGCTCTTCTTCAGGAAGGAGGTCGTCGCGGCGACCTCGCCGTCCTGCGCGGGGAACCGGCCCTCGGTGACATCCATGATGCCCTTGGCCATCGGGTCCGACGCCTTCAGCTCACGGACCTCGGTGTCCAGGAGGCCGTGCTCCGTCTCCACCTTGGCCCGGCCGTTGGTGTCCGGCAGCAGCCTGGCGCCCTGGGGCGCGGCCTTGCGGACGTCCATCGACCCGTCCGGGTACGACTCGTTCTCCTTGAGTACCCGCGCGGTTTCGTACATGTCTCCCGAGGGGTCCTGGAAGACCGCCTCGCCCTGCATGTTCGGGTCCTTGAGCCGGGCGTCCGCCGCGCCCATCTCGCGCTCCAGCCGCTCCGAGGTGGAGAGCTGGGCGCTGCGGAGGGTCAGATCGGCGGCACTGACGCCGACGATCGGCAGCGCGATCATCGCCAGGACGAGGAAGCTGCGCCCCTTGGAGCGCCAGGCGTCACGACGGGCGATGCGGAGGGCCGCCCGCCAGGAATGGAGCCATTTCTTCACAGTGCTTCCCCCGAGCGGATCACGGCAGTGCCGGTGTACGTGTGCGGTGCGGTCTTCACCGGTCGGCCACCTGGCCCGTCAGCAGCGAGTCGGCGTCGCTGCGCACGGTCTGGTCGACGACGGAGCCGTCGCGTACGAAGACGACCCGGTCCGCCCAGGCCGCGAAGCGCGGCTCGTGGGTGACCAGGACGGCGGCCGCGCCCGCGTCGCAGCGGGCCCGCAGCAGGGCGAGGACCGATTCGCCGGTCTCGGAGTCCAGGGCGCCGGTCGGTTCGTCGGCGAGGACGAGTCTGCGGTCGCCGACCAGGGCGCGGGCGATGGCCACCCGCTGCTGCTGACCGCCGGACATCTCGTCGGGGAAGCGGTCGGCGAGATGACCGAGGTCCATCTCCTCCAGAGCCGCCTGCGCCTCGGTCTTGGCCTTGCGCGCGCTGATGCCGTCCAGCTCCCGGGGGAGCGCGACGTTCTCGGCGGCGGTCAGGGCCGGGATCAGGTTGTAGTCCTGGAAGACATAGCCGATGCTGCGGCGGCGGAGGGCGGCGAGCGTTTTGCGGCTCGCGGTGGTGATGTCCGTGCCCTCGACGATCACCTGTCCCGAGGTGGGGAGGTCCAGCCCGCCCGCGAGGGTGAGCAGAGTGGATTTGCCGGAGCCGGACGGGCCCATGACGGCGACGAGTTCACCGGGGAAGACGTCCAGATTGACCCCGCGCAGGGCGTGCACCTCGGTGGCGCCGCTGCCGTGGACACGGGTGAGCTGGACCAGCTGGAGCACCGGCTGGTTCGCCTGGGATGCATGGGGCTGGTGTGACTTCTGGGGACTGGCTGTGGACATGGTGGGTTCCCCCCTTGGGCGGGCAGATACGAGCGGTTGGCCCGGTGCCGCCGGCTCCGCCGGACCATCGGGCCGGTGGGCCCACGGGCCCGGAGGAAGTGGCGGGCCACGGGTGATGGAACGGCGGATCGGCCGGCGGGCGGCACGGGCCGCGGTCGGGTGACGACCCGGTGGAGCGGTCGGTTCGGATCCGTACGGCCGCCGTCGCCGTAGCCGTCGCTGTCGCGGCTGTGGTGCGGGTGTACGGATCCGGGGACGGGCGTGCGCGGGGCGCGGTGGTGCGGTTGGCTCAGGTGGTGCGGGTCATGCAGGCAGTGCGGGTGGTACAGGCAGCGCCGGTGGTGCAGACAGCACTGGTGGTGCGGGTGGTGAGGATGTGTCAGGTGGCTCTATGGGCGGCGGGTGTACCGGGGGCCTTCTCCCCCTCCACCCACCCGGCGGCCTTGGGGGTGTTCACCGCTCTCCGATCGGCCGTGGCGGAGAGCCGGATCAGCCGGGACTCGGAGTGGTCCAGCCAGCGGGCCTCGGCCTCCGTCTGGTAGATCAGCTGCTCCAGTACGAGCAGCCAGGCGATGTCGTCCCGCTCCCCCGGACCCTCCCCGCTCTCGATGGCGGCCAGGGCCTGCCTCTTGAGCCGGGTGTAGTCCTGCATGGCCTTCACCGTGTGGTGGCGCTGGGACTGGATCACTCTGCTGATGTCCACACCGGGCGCGCCGATCGCCATCGCCAGCTTGATGGCCAGCTCGTCCCGGGGCGGGCTGGTGCGGTCCACCGGGGCCTCGAACCAGGTTTTCAGCTCGGTGCGTCCGGCGTCGGTGATGGTGTAGAGCGCGTGCCCGGCCTCGTCCTCACCGCTTTGCGCGACCATGCCGTCGCGTTCGAGCCGGTTCAGCGTCGTATAGACCTGGCCGACGTTGAGCGGCCAGGTCGACCCCGTACGGGCCTCGAACTCCGTACGGAGCTGAGAGCCGTACCTGGGGCCGTGCTCGAGAAGGGCGAGCAGCCCGTGGCGGATGGACATACTGAGTATGTATACCGGGTATGCAGGCCGTCTCCAACCGTCTGCCGACGGATGTGACGAGTCCTTCTCAAGGGGGACCCCGGACGGGCCGGTCCGGTACGGGCGACGGACCCCGCCGCCCTCAGCGGTGCCGGAGCCGGAGGCCGAGGAAGCCGATACCGAGTCCCATCAGGGCCAGCCCGACACCCAGCGACAGCGGCGAGACTTCCTGCGCGGCCGGGCTGCCCGCGGCGCGTGCCCGCCGCTGACCTGCGGCGGAGTGAGCGTTCCCGGTCGCGTAGGGCAGTGGTTCGGCCGCGGGGCCGACGGTGCCCGCCCCGGTGTCCGGCCCATCCGGAAGGAGGATGCCGCCGTCGGCGGAGGGAGCGTCCGGATCCTGTCGTACGGGTGCGACGGAGGGATTCCCCGAGCCGGTGACCGCCGCCGGACCGCTCGGGCTTCCGGTACCGGACTGTGACACGGACGCCCCGGAGGGCCGCCGGGCGTCCTCCCGGGGGACCGGGTCGAGATGGTGCGGGGGCCGTCCAGGCCGGATCCGACCCTCCCCCGCGGGGTGCCCGGCGAGGGACTCGCGGGGCTCGGGGGCGGCCGCGGCACCCGCCCCGGGGCCGGAGCCGGAGCCGGAGACAGGGCCGGAGCCGGGGCCGGGGACCGGGCCGGGGGCGGAGGTGTCCGGTGCGGGGCCGCCCGTACCCGGTTCGCCCGCTCCGCCCGGTTCGCCCGTGCCGGGCGGTGCGGGCCCGGCGGGACCGCCGGGATCCGCCGGAGCGGCGGCCGCGGCGACGGCCGTACCCGTCAGGGGACCCGGTTCGTCCGCGTACGCGACGGGCGTGGCGAACACGGCCAGCGCGGCGAAGGTGACCGCACAGCGCGAGCGGAGTGTGGGATGCACCGGGGAGAGCCCCCTCCCGTGCGGGCCGCGAGGCGGCGGCGGACGGCCGTGATCACGGAGTCAGCGTCACACGGCACGGGCCGTCCGGCATCTCGGACGGCCCGCTTCCACACCTGAGAGGGACCGCGGGCACCCCTGGGGGGCTTACGGATCAGGCCGCTCCGGCGGGGGCCTTTCCGGATCAGGCCGGTCCGGCGCCCGGAGGAAAGCGAAGGGGCCGGTCCGGCGGGATCCCGAAGGCCCGGCCGGCCCGGCGTCAGCCCGCCTTGCCGGTGGAGATCGTCAGCTCGAACTGCTGGCTCTCGGGGGTCACCGGGCTGCCCGAGCTGGGGAACTGTTCGACGACCGCGTCCTTCGGGTACTGCGGGTTGTCGACCTCGGTGACCTTCCAGGTCCAGCCCGCGGCCCGCAGACAGTCCTTCACCGAGAGCAGGTCCTTGTAGAGCAGGTCCGGGGCCCTGACCTTGTCCGGGTCGGAGGAGTCCTCGGACGCTTCCGAGCACTTCTCGCTCTTGAGGGTGCGGGTGCGGTCCGGCGGGATTCCGTCCGCGGCCTTCGTGGCGCCGCCGCCGCTGTCCGGGGTCGCATCCGTATCCCTGCCGGAGTCCGTCCCGGAGTCCGTTCCGGTATCGGTGCCGGAGTCCGTGCCGCGGCCGCCGGATCCGGTGGCGGGGGACCCGGCCGGAGTGTCCACGATCTTCACATCGACCGGATCCTTGTCCGTCAGGGATCCGATGAAGCCGATGCTGAAGGGGATCGCCAGAATCGCGAAGAAGATACAGATCAGGACGAGCACCAGCTTGCGGCCCCGGCCCATGCCCTTGGGCGCGGGCGCCCCGGGCCGGTGCGGCACGGTGGGACGCGGCGTGGGCGCCGTGGCGTACGGCGGCGGCACATGGCCGCCCATGGCGGCCCCGCCCCGCTGCTGCTGCGGATAGCCGTAGGACGGCGGTGCCATGCCCTGCTGCGGCGGCGGGGTTCCCGGGCCGTGTCCCCCGGGGCCGTACGGAGTGGGCGGACCGGGCGGACCGGCCTGCGGATACGGCGTCCGGGCGATGCCGTGCGCCGGGGAGTGCGGGTGCGGCGGCCGCGCCGGGGCATGGGGGCCCGTGGCCTGCCCCTGGAGGTGCTGCCCCTGAAGATGCTGTCCCTGGAGATGCTGCGGCGGTGTGTGCGGCGCTGTATGAGGCGGTGTGTGAGGCGAGGCGTGCGGCGGGAAGACCGCGGAGCCGACCCCGGCTCCGCTGCCCGTACCGATGCCACCGCCGGTCACGGAGGGCGCCGCGGTCTGCCCCCCGGCGGCCACCCGCAGACACTCGTTCCGCATGGCGTCGGCGCCGGGGAACCGCTCGTTCGGGTTCTTCTTCAGCGCCCGCAGCACCAGGGCGTCGATCGCCGGGGTGAGCGAGCGGTTGACCGTGGAGGGCGCGACCGGCTCCTCCTGGACATGGGCGTACGCGATGGCCAGCGGGGAGTCCGCGTCGAACGGCAGCCGTCCGGTCAGCAACTGGAAGAGCATGATGCCGACCGAGTAGAGGTCGGCGCGGGCGTCGACGGCCCGCCCCAGCGCCTGCTCGGGCGAGAGGTACTGCGGGGTGCCGACGACCATGCCGGTCTGCGTCATGGACGTCACGCCCGACTGCATGGCCCGGGCGATGCCGAAGTCCATGACCTTGACGACCCCGCGCGGGGTCAGCATGACGTTGCCGGGCTTGATGTCCCGGTGGACCAGCCCGTTCTCGTGGGAGGACTCCAGGGCGGCCAGGACGTCGGCCGCGACCCGCAGCGCCCGGTCGGCGGGCATCGCCCCGTACCGCTGGATGTCCTCCTGGAGGACGGCGCCGAGCGGGCGGCCCTCCACGTACTCCATGACGATGTACGGCACCAGGGCGCCGCCCAGTTCGTCCTCTCCGGTGTCGAAGACGGAGACGATGTTGGTGTGGGAGAGCCTGGCGACGGCCTGGGCCTCGCGGCGGAAGCGCTCCCGGAACGACTGCTCGCGCCCCAGCTCCGTATGGAGTGTCTTGATGGCGACCCGCCGGTCGAGGACGGAGTCGTGCGCCAGATGCACCGACGCCATCCCGCCCTGGCCGAGCAGATCGAGAAGCCGGTACCGGCCGTTCGCCACCGAGCCGCCCGCATGGTGGCCCTGCGCGCCGTCCTGGCTCATGTTCTGCTTCCCCCCTGGCGTGCGCGTCCGCCGCCGGCCGGCTGCCGCCGCGCGGACCCGCGGTGTGCGGCACGGACCGGCCCACCGGGACAACGGGTCCGGCGGTGCGCCGCCGGCGGCCCGGCGGCTCCGGTGCCCACGCGATGCTCCGTGTTATACGGGGCAAGTCTGCCGCAGGTGACGGGCACGTCAAGCCGGGTGCCCGTTCCGTGACCCTGTGCACGGGTAGCGTCCCGGAAGCGTTACAGGAACGCCACGGTATTTGCGTGGCCGTGCTCACAGCGGGTTGGACGACCGGTCCGTCCCGCACGGTGGTGTCGGTGGGAGGCTGTAGCGTGAGGCAACGGAACGCCTGTCCCGGGCGTTAGGCATAGGACGGATGCGGACCCCGCGGTTGGTATCGGACGCCCTGCGTGCGGCCCACCGCCGCCCCGGGAGCCCGCCCGGCCCGGTTGACGGCTCCACCGAATAGACGACGGCGAGGACTGATGGCACCCGAACCCGAAGCAGGCGTCGGCGGCGTGCCGGGATCCGGGGACCACTGGGGCCCCGGCGGACTCGTCGGCGGCGGCCGCTATCGGATGACGTACCGTCTGGGCCGCGGTGGTATGGCCGAGGTGTATGCGGCGGAGGACGTCCGGCTGGGCCGTGAGGTCGCGGTGAAGCTGCTCCGGGCCGATCTTGCCGAGGACCCGGTCTCCAAGGCCCGCTTCACCCGCGAGGCACAGTCCGTCGCCGGGCTGAACCACCATGCCATCGTCGCGGTCTACGACTCCGGCGAGGACGCCGTGGGCGACCAGGCCGTCCCCTACATCGTCATGGAGAAGGTCGAAGGGCGGACGATCCGCGATCTGCTGATCAACGCCGAGGCGCCGCCGGTCGAGCAGGCGCTGATCATCGTCTCCGGGGTGCTGGAGGCCCTGGCCTACTCCCACCAGCACGGCATCGTGCACCGGGACATCAAGCCGGCCAATGTCATCATCACCAACTCCGGCGCGGTCAAGGTGATGGACTTCGGCATCGCCCGCGCGCTGCACGGCGCGTCCACCACCATGACGCAGACCGGCATGGTGATGGGCACCCCGCAGTACCTCTCGCCCGAGCAGGCGCTGGGCAAGGCCGTCGACCACCGTTCCGATCTGTACGCGACGGGCTGTCTGCTCTACGAACTGCTGGCGCTGCGGCCCCCGTTCACCGGCGAGACCCCGCTCTCCGTGGTCTACCAGCACGTCCAGGACGTGCCCGTACCGCCGTCCGAGGTGCTTGACACGGTCCCGCCGGAGCTGGACGGCCTGGTGATGCGGTCGCTGGCGAAGGACCCGGACGACCGGTTCCAGAGCTCCGAGGAGATGCGCGGACTGGTGCAGTACGCGCTCCAGATGCTCCAGCAGCAGGGCGGTCACACCGGGGCCTGGAACACCGGTCCGGTCGACACCTACGGCGGGACCACCCGGGTCATGGGCGCTCCCGGCGCCACCGCGGTCGGTGCCGCGGTCCACGGCGAGACCTCGGCGGGCCCGATACTGCCCCCGGTCAACCCGGACGACGGCGGATTCTCCGGCTACGGACCGCAGTCCGGCGGGAAGCGGCCCGGCCGGGGCCGGATGGTGCTGTTCGCCGCGCTCGCGGTCATCGCCGTCGTCATGGGCGTGGCGATGGCACTGCGGGCGGCGGACGCCGACAAGGGCAACCCCTCGGACGACACCAAGGTGTCCGACTCGCCGTCGGTGCAGGACTCGCCGTCGCCGAGCGCGGAGTCCAAGCCCTCCGAGAAGGAGTCCGAGGACGACGGCCGGCAGTGGTCGGAGAAGCCCAAGTACCCCAAGAACAGCAAGACCTGGCAGCCCTCGCAGTCCACGAAGCCGTCCGACGACGTCAAGCCGTCGGACGACACCAGCAAGGAGCCGCCGGTCCAGTCGGAGAACCCGGGCTCGGAGGGACCGCAGCAGCCCGGGCAGCCGGGCGGCGGCGAGAACGGCGGCCAGCAGGGCGGCGCGGACAGCGGCGGGCAGCAGGGCGCCGCCGACAGCGGCGGGCAGCAGGGTGGTCAGCCGGGCGGTGCCAACGGTCAGCCGGGCGGTCAGGCCGCGGGCGGCGGCAGCCAGCCGGGCGGTCAGGGCACCACCAGCTGATCCGGAGCCGGTGAGTCCGGCGGGGTGCGCCCGTCCCCGGAGCCGGTGGGTCCGGCCTCTCCGTTCGACCCCGGCCGACCCCGGCCGGTCTTAGTTCGCCCCCGTCCGGTCTGCGGCCGGGGGCGGCGCCGTTCCAGGGCCTTCTCCCGTACGGCTCCGTTGCACGGCCCCTTGGACGGTGCCCCTTGTACGGCTGCTTGTACGGCCCCTTGTACGGTACGGCTGTTTCAGGTGGCGAATGCCTCCCGTACCGCCTCGTACTCCCGGGTCCACCACACCGCCAGGGCCGACACCGCGGCGAACTGCGGGTCGGCCCTCCGGTCCTGGCGCTGATAGCGCCACCGCAGTATCCAGAAGTCGTTGAGCCGCTCCCACCACACGCGGTGTACGGCCGCGGCGAGTTCGGAGGTGTCGGCACCGACGGCCCGCCGGTACGCCCGCGCGTACGCCCGGACCTTCGTCAGCTCCAGCGCGCCTTCGGGCCGTACGAAGAAGATGGCGGCCGCCCGGACCGCCTCCTCGGCCCGCGGCTGGACGCCCAGCCGGTCCCAGTCGACGATCGCGGCGGGTTCGGCGCCCCGGTAGAGGAGGTTGAGGGGGTGGAAGTCCCCGTGCACCCAGGCTCCGGCGGGCGCGGGTGGCGGCCGCAGATCGGCGTGCAGCTCCAGCAGGGTCCGGCGTTCGACGAGCCGGTGCTCGGCGAGCACGTCGAAGGAGTCGCGGGGGCCGCCCGCGGACCGGATCAGCGAGAGCAACTCGTCGATCAGGGAGAACGTCTCCCGGGGGTCGGCGCTCTCGCGGCCGTCCAGCGGGCCGGGCTCCCGCCCGGCGGCCGGGCCGGGCGGACCGTCCATCACCTGTTCCAGACAGGTGTGCACCAGACCGAGCAGGGCGCCCAGCCGGCGGCATTCGACGGTGGAGAGATGGGCGCCGTCGCGGTGGCGGCCGTCCACCCAGGGGTGCAGGGCATAGCAGTGGCCGCCGATGACGGCGACGGTGTCGCCGCGGGTGTCCTCGACGGGCGGGGCGACCGGCACCCCGAGGGGTTCCAGCCGCCGGATGGCCCGGTGCTGGCGGACGATGACCTCGGGATCGTCGTCCAGATGGTGCTTGAGGAAGTAGGCGCCCCGGGTGGTGGAGAGCCGGTAGCCACGGTTGAGCAGGCCCTCGGAGACCGGCTCGCAGGACAGGGGTTCGCCGGGGTTGTCGTAGCGGCGCAGCAGGGCGCCGACGGGAGGGACGGCGGTGTCATATGAGCGCGGCACTCGCCAGATGCTAGATCACGCAGCGTGTCCGTTGGGCTGCTCTTCGCAATAGTCCAGCGTATGCAGCGTGACGAACTGAGGTTCGACGCGCATGAATACGGGCTCGAAGGGTTCGCCGTCGGCCTGCTCCGGTTCGGCACCGAAGAGGCGCTGTTCCTCGGCGGTCGGGCAGACGATCCGGGCGGTGCCGATGAACTGGACGGACCAGACGGAACGGCCGCCGTGGTGGAAGGAGTCCGCGCCGTAGGCGACGACGCTGCCGTTGCAGGCGCGGTGGTAGCCGAAGCCGCGGTGGATGCGGATGAGGACCGCGCCGTCGTGGACGATATGCCGGGCGGGCGCGACGAAGGGCATCGCCCGCATGCTGGTCGCGAGCCGGCCGAAGGAGACCCGGCCGAGCAGTTCGATGGCGCGGGCGGTGTCCGTATCGGTGTCCGTATCGCCCGTATCGCCCGTATGGAAGTCCGTACCGAAGCCCGTACCGAAGTCCGTACCGGCGGGGCTGCCCACCGCACCGGCGCTGATTCCGGCGAAGCCGCCCGGGTCGCCGAAGCCACCGGTGCCGCCGGAGCCCGCGGGGTCACCGGGGCCCGCGGGGTCACCGGAGCCGCCCGGGCCGCCGGGACCGGCGGTGCGGCCCGGTGCGGCCGGGGCGCCGAGAGTGCCGAGGGAACCGACCGTGCCGGGGTGGCCGGGAACACCGGATACGCCGGGGCCGCTCGGGGCGCCGGAGGTGCCGGATGCGCCCGGGGGGCCGCCGGGGCGGCCCGCGGAGGCGGGGGACTCGGGGGGCATGACCTCCACTCTCGGCCCGGGAAGCGGTGCGCGGAAGGGGCCGCCGCCCCTGCTCGGCGGGGACGTTAGTCCCGCCCGGGCGGTGCCGGGCGGGCCGGAAGGTTCTGGTGAATACGTCACGGAGAGTGATACCCCCTGGTGCGGCGTGGTACGCCTGCTGATGTGCTCCGTACGCCGCCGTCGCCGTACGCCTGCTGTTCCGCCGCTGCTCCGCCCGCGGCGGGCGCCCGGCCCCCGCGGGCCCGCGGGTCCCTGCCCCCGGGCCGGACCGCCCCCCGATCCCGCCCCGTAAGCCCTGGTCAGGGCCCCGGTCGGAGCCCTGCTCGGGGCCCTGACCAGGACCCCGGTGAGGCCCTAGTGACTCCCCGAAGGGGAAGAGGAGCGCCCCTCCGCCTGGAGGCGGGCGACATAGGCCGCCGCCTGGGAGCGCCGTTCCATGCCCAGCTTGCTGAGCAGGCTCGACACATAGTTCTTGATGGTCTTCTCGGCGAGGTGCAGCCGCTCGCCGATCGCCCGGTTGGTCATGCCCTCCCCGATCAGGTCGAGGATCCGCCGCTCCTGGTCGGTCAGCGAGGCGATCTTGTCGTCCCGCTTGGGGCCGCCGTCCCGGAGCCGGGCGAGGACCCTTGCGGTGGCGACCGGGTCCAGCAGGGAGCGCCCCGCCGCGACATCGCGGACCGCCGACAGCAGTTCATTGCCCCGGATCGCCTTCAGGACATATCCGGACGCGCCGGCCATGATGGCGTCGAAAAGGGCCTCGTCGTCCGCGAAGGACGTCAGCATCAGGCATTTGATGGACTCGTCCCGGGAACGGATCTCCCGGCAGACCTCCACTCCGCTGCCGTCCGGAAGCCGGACGTCGAGCACGGCGACATCGGGTCGGGTCGCCGGAATCCGGGCAAGGGCGTCCTCCGCCGTCCCGGCCTCGCCGACGACCACGATGTCCTCCTCGACGGAGAGCAGTTCATGGACGCCCCGGCGGACGACTTCATGATCATCGAGCAGGAATACGGTGATTTTTCCTTCTTCGCGCACGCTTGCAGTCTCACACATCGACTCTTCCCGTGCCCCGGGTGGCCGGGATACCGTGCGGTTGTTCCCGGCGGTTCACCAGGCCGCCACCAATGGCCGCGTCCAAGGCCCTGACCAGTGATTGTTCCCCCGGCGGCACCCCTTTAGCGGATTTACTTGGAAATCCAAGCAAAAATGCAGGTCAAATGGGGTTTCGCAGGAATGAGGGACACTGGGTAACGTGCTGAGGACAGGGCGCTCGCCGGGGCAACTGTCACGTCTTGTCCCGGCGCCGCACCCACCCCGTGCGGACAGCGGGATCAGGCGAGCCTCCCCGGCCCTCCGAGGCCGGGGCGACCCCAGGCTCCCGGCGAACCCGGGAGACCGGACAGACGGAGGAGCACGCACGTGACCGTGGAGAGCACTGCCGCCCGCAAACCGCGACGGACGAGCGGCAGCAAGCGCGTGAGCGCGGCGAAGAAACCACAGCGTTCCGAGCCCGAGCTGGTACAGCTGCTGAATCCCGAGGGCGACCGCGTACCGCACCCCGACTTCGCCCTCGACCCGACCCCCGAAGAGCTGCGCGGCTACTACCGGGACATGGTCCTCACCCGCCGTTTCGACGCGGAGGCCACGGCTCTCCAGCGCCAGGGTGAACTGGGTCTCTGGGCCTCCCTGCTGGGCCAGGAGGCGGCGCAGATCGGTTCCGGCCGGGCCCTGCGGGACGACGACTACGTCTTCCCGACCTACCGGGAGCACGGTGTGGCCTGGTGCCGCGGCGTCGACCCCACCAATCTGCTGGGCATGTTCCGCGGCGTCAACAACGGCGGCTGGGACCCCAGGAGCAACAACTTCCACCTCTACACCATCGTCATCGGCGCGCAGACGCTGCACGCCACCGGCTATGCGATGGGTATCGCCAAGGACGGCGCCGATTCCGCCGTGATCGCCTACTTCGGCGACGGCGCCTCCAGCCAGGGCGACGTGGCCGAGTCGTTCACCTTCTCCGCGGTCTACAACGCGCCCGTCGTCTTCTTCTGCCAGAACAACCAGTGGGCCATCTCCGAGCCGACCGAGCGCCAGACCCGGGTACCGCTCTACCAGCGCGCCCAGGGCTTCGGCTTCCCCGGTGTCCGCGTCGACGGCAACGACGTCCTCGCCTGTCTGGCCGTCACCCGCTGGGCGCTGGAGCGCGCCCGCCGCGGCGAGGGCCCCACCCTGGTCGAGGCGTTCACCTACCGGATGGGCGCGCACACCACCTCCGACGACCCCACCAAGTACCGCGCCGACGACGAGCGGGTGGCCTGGGAGGCCAAGGACCCGATCCTGCGGCTGCGCCGGCATCTGGAGAAGGAGGGCCACGCGGACGAGGCCTTCTTCGCCGCTCTGGAGGAGGAGAGCGACGCGCTGGCCAAGCGGGTGCGGGAGGCGGTCCGGTCGATGCCCGACCCCGACCCGATGGCGATGTTCGACAACGTCTACGCCGACGGGCACGCGCTCGTCGACGAGGAGCGCGCGCAGTTCGCCGCGTACCAGGCGTCCTTCGCGGACACCCCCGGCACCCCCGGCGCTCATGGCACTTCCGGCACTCCCGGCACTCACGGAGAGGGGCACTGACCGTGGCCGCCCAGAAACTTCCCCTCGCCAAGGCGCTCAACGAGTCGCTGCGCAAGGCGCTGGAGACCGACCCCAAGGTCCTCGTCATGGGTGAGGACGTCGGCAAGCTCGGCGGGGTCTTCCGGATCACCGACGGCCTCCAGAAGGACTTCGGCGAGGACCGGGTGATCGACACCCCGCTCGCCGAGTCCGGGATCATCGGCACCGCCATCGGGCTCGCCCTGCGCGGCTACCGGCCGGTCGCCGAGATCCAGTTCGACGGCTTCGTCTTCCCCGCGTACGACCAGATCGTCACCCAGCTGGCGAAGATGCACGCCCGCGCGCTCGGCGCGGTCAAGCTGCCGGTCGTGGTGCGTATTCCGTACGGCGGCGGCATCGGCGCGGTGGAGCACCACAGCGAGTCGCCGGAGTCGCTGTTCGCCCATGTCGCCGGGTTGAAGATCGTCTCCCCGTCGAACGCGTCCGACGCGTACTGGATGCTCCAGCAGGCCATCCAGAGCGACGACCCGGTCATCTTCTTCGAGCCCAAGCGGCGCTACTGGGACAAGGGCGAGGTCGACACCGAGGCGATTCCCGGCCCCCTGCACACCGCCCGGGTGGTGCGCGAGGGCGACCGGATCACGCTGGCGGCGTACGGGCCGATGGTGAAGGTCTGTACGGAGGCGGCCGCGGCGGCCGCGGAGGACGGCGTCTCCGTCGAGGTGCTCGACCTGCGCTCCGTCTCGCCGCTCGACTTCGACACCGTCCAGCGGTCGGTGGAGAAGACCGGCAGGCTGGTGGTGGTCCACGAGGCCCCGGTGTTCTACGGTTCGGGCGCGGAGATCGCCGCCCGGATCACCGAGCGGTGCTTCTACCACCTGGAGGCACCGGTGCTGAGGGTCGGCGGCTTCCACGCCCCCTACCCGCCGGCGCGGCTGGAGGAGGAGTACCTGCCGGGTCTGGACCGGGTGCTCGACGCAGTCGACCGTGCGCTGGCGTACTGAGGAACGAGGGAGTGCCGAGATCATGACGGAGAACGCTTCGCGCTTCCGTGAGTTCAAGATGCCCGATGTGGGCGAGGGACTCACCGAGGCGGAGATCCTCAAGTGGTACGTACAGCCGGGTGACACGGTCACCGACGGCCAGGTCGTCTGCGAGGTCGAGACGGCGAAGGCGGCGGTCGAGCTGCCCATCCCGTACGACGGTGTGGTGCACGAGCTGCGCTTCCCGGAGGGCACGACGGTCGACGTCGGCCAGGTGATCATTTCGGTGGATGTGGCGCCCGGCACGGCCGCGGCAGCGGGCGGGGCCGCCTCGGGGGAGGCCCCCGCAACCGCCGCCGCGAACGCGCCCGCAACCGCCCCCGCCGCCGCGCCGGAGACCGCCGCCGAGGAGGCGCCGAAGGGGCGTACCCCGGTGCTCGTCGGGTACGGCGTGGCCGAGACGTCCACCCGGCGCAGGCCCCGCAGGACCACGGCCGCCGCGCCCGCCGCGCAGGTACCGGTGCAGCAGGCCGCCGCCGCGCTCCAGCCCGAGCTGAACGGCGCCGGTCCGGCGGGCGGGAACGGCGGCGGTGAGCTGAACGGCAGCCGGTCCGGCCTCCCGGACCTCGCCGATGCCGCTCCGGCGGCCCCCGGCTCCCGGCCGCTGGCCAAGCCGCCGGTCCGGAAGCTGGCCAAGGACCTGGGCGTCGACCTGACGCGGGTGGTCCCCACCGGCCCGGACGGCATCATCACCCGGGACGACGTCCGCGCGGTCCTCGAAGCCTCGGCGGCCGCCGAGGCCCCGGCGACGGCCCCGGCGGAGAGCGCCCCCGAGCCCGCCGCCGTACCGCAGGCCGGGGTCCGGGAGACCCGTATCCCGGTCAAGGGAGTACGGAAGGCGACCGCGGCGGCCATGGTGGGCAGTGCCTTCACCGCGCCGCACGTCACCGAGTTCGTCACCTTCGACATCAGCCGTACGGTGAAGCTGGTCGAGGAGCTGAAGGACGATCCGGACCTGGCCGGACTGCGGGTCAACCCGCTGCTGCTGATCGCCCGGGCGGTGCTGGTCGCGCTCCGGCGCAACCCCGGGATCAACGCCTCCTGGGACGAGGCCAACCAGGAGATCGTCCAGAAGCACTACGTCAATCTGGGCATCGCCGCGGCCACCCCGCGCGGTCTGATCGTGCCGAACATCAAGGACGCGCAGGACCGGACCCTGCCCGAGCTGGCCGCCGCGCTCGGCGAGCTGGTCTCGGTGGCCCGGGAGGGGAAGACCACGCCCGCCGCGATGCAGGGCGGCACGATCACCATCACCAATGTCGGTGTCTTCGGCATCGACAGCGGTACCCCGATCCTGAACCCGGGCGAGTCCGCGATCCTCGCGGTCGGCGCCATCAAGCTCCGGCCCTGGGTCCACAAGGGGAAGGTGAAGCCGCGTCAGGTCACCACGCTGGGGCTCTCCTTCGACCACCGGCTGATCGACGGTGAGCTGGGCTCCCGCTTCCTGGCGGATATCGCGGCGATCCTGGAGCAGCCGAAGAAGCTGATCACCTGGGTCTGAGCACCCGCCGCCCGCACAACAGCCCGGGGCCCGTGACACGGCACAGTGTCACGGGCCCCGGGCTGTTGTACCGGTACCGCCGTGGTGAGCGGCGGCCGTCCGCGGTACGGATCAGTCGCGCTGGGCGCCGGCCGGCAGGGACCGGAGCTGCATGCTCTTCGCGGTGGTCGACTTGAAGCCGTAGTCCAGCATCTTGGCGGCGTCCTTGAAGCGGTCCGGGCCGTTCAGGGCGACACCGATGTACGTCTTGCCGTTACGGGTGGCGGCGAACACCAGGCAGGGGCCCGCGGCCGTACCGGTACCGGTCTTCACACCGGCCGCGCCCGAGTAGGAGCCGAGCAGCTTGTTGGTGTTGTACCAGGTGTACGTGCGCTTCTTGCCGTTGGAGGCGGTGGCGACGGCCACGTACTTCTGCGCCTTGACGACCTCGCGGAAGGTCGGGTTGCTGAAGGCGTGACGGGCCATCTTCGCCATGTCGTTGGCGGAGGTGTAGTTCTGCCCGGCCGCGGAGATGCCGTCGAAGGAGTCGAACTTGGTGTTCTTCAGACCGAGCGCGGCGGCCTTGCGGTTCATGCTCGCGATGAACGACTTGGTCCGGGCGGCGGTGGTGCTGCCGGTGCCGAAGGCGTCGGCGAGGGCGTAGGCGGCGTCGCAGCCGGACGGCAGCATCAGGCCCGACAGCAGCTGCCGGACCGTCAGCACGTCGCCGACCTTGAGCTGGGCGGAGCTGCCGCCCTTCTTGACCACGTAGTCGGTGTACGTCTTCGAGATGGTGATCTTGCGGTTCAGGTTGAGCTTCGGCGTGGTGAGGACCGTGGCCGCGGTGACGAGCTTCGTCGTGCTCGCCATCTGGCGGCGGGTGTCCGCGCCCTTGCGGTAGACCGGCTTGCCCGTGGCGTAGTCGATCATGGCGGCGCTCTTGGCGCTGACGGTCGGCACCGCAGGCGCGGCGGCCTGCGCGGTGGGCGCGGCGAAGGGGGAAGCGGCGAGCAGCAGGCCGCTGGAGAGGACGACGGTGGCGGCGCGGCGGGCGCGCACGCTGCTGAGTATCAAAAGAAACGCTCCGATAGGGACGAATGCGTCAATTGCCGTAATGCGTAAGGAAATGCAAAGAGTGGGGACCCGGGTGGCCGTGGGCCACAAGGGGTCGAAGGGGTAGACGATCGAACGCCTCGAATGGATGCACGATGCAGTGGCGTTTCTGCGAAAAGGATGCGGATCCGGGGTGTTCTGCGTCACGGCCGGTCCGGCCGTGGGCGCGGGCGCCGGTCCGTTCCGGGCCGCGGGTGCGGGTGCGGGTGCGGCTGTGGACCGGGTGCGGGTGCGGGCGGTCCGGCCCGTACCACCGGTCGGACACCCCCTGGGCATGCACCTCTGTTGTATCTAAGCTGTGCCCATGCCTGCCGCCGCGCCCGCCACCCCCGCCGCCGAACGTGTCTACGTCCACATCAAGCAGGCCGTTCTCGACCGCCGTTACGCCGGCGGGACCCTGCTCACCGAAGGCGAACTCGCCGACGCGGTGGGCGTCTCCCGCACTCCCGTCCGGGAGGCGCTGCTCAAATTGGAGGTCGAGGGGCTGATCAAGCTCTACCCCAAGAAGGGCGCGCTGGTCCTCGCCGTATCGGCCCAGGAGATCGCCGATGTCGTCGAGACCCGGCTGCTGGTCGAGGAGCATGCCGCCCGTAAGGCGGTCCCCGCGTCGCCGCAGTTGCTGGCGAGGCTGGAGGAGCTGCTGGAGCAGCAGAAGCGCCAGGGCGAGGAGGGCGATCTGGCGGCCGTCGCCGTCACCGACCGGAACTTTCATCTGGAGATCGTCCGCAGCGGCGGCAACGCCATCCTCTCCAAGCTGTACGAGCAGCTCCGCGACCGCCAGCTCCGGATGGGCGTCGCCGTGATGCATGCCCACCCCGACCGGATCGCCAAGAACGTGGTGGAGCACGGCGAGATTCTGGAAGCGCTCCGGGCGGGCGATCCGGAGGCCGCCGCCGCCACCATCCACCGGCATGTCGGCTGGGTCAGCAGTCTGGCGCGGGGCGATGTCCGATGAGCCCGCGGTCCGCCGCGGGCGTACCCGGTCCGATATCCCTGCCCGGTGACCCCCCAGGCGGCCGCCGCGCCGCTCTGATCTGGGGCATCGGGGTCTCCGTCTACTGCGTCGCCGTCGTCTTCCGGACCTCGCTGGGCGTCGCCGGTCTCGATGCCGCGGACCGCTTCGGGGTGGGCGCCTCCGCCCTCTCCACCTTCTCCATCCTCCAACTGCTGGTCTACGCGGGAATGCAGATCCCCGTGGGCGTCCTCGTCGACCGGCTCGGCACCAAGAAGGTGCTGTCCATCGGGGCGGCCCTGTTCACCCTCGGCCAGCTGGGCTTCGCGCTCTTCCCGACCTACGAAACGGCTCTCGCCGCCCGGGTCCTCCTCGGCTGCGGCGACGCGATGACCTTCATCAGCGTGCTCCGGCTGGGCGGGCGCTGGTTCCCCGCCCGGCGCGGTCCGCTGATCGGCCAGATCGCCGCGCTCTTCGGGATGGCCGGGAACCTGGTCTCCACGGTCGTGCTCTCCCGGGTGCTCGACGACGCCGGATGGGTCGTCGCCTTCGGCGGCAGCTCGGTGGCCGGGGCGGTCGTCCTGGTCCTGGTGCTCTGTTTCCTCAAGGACCATCCGGAGGGCCACGAGCCCGCGCCCGTCCGGCACCGGGGGCGGGGCTTCGTCCGCCGTCAGATCGCCGACTCCTGGCGGGAGCCGGGCACCCGGCTCGGGATGTGGGTCCACTTCACCACGCAGTTCCCGGCGATGGTCTTCATGCTGCTCTGGGGGATGCCGTTCCTGGTGGAGGCGGAGGGGCTGAGCCGGGAGACCGCCGGTGCCCTGCTCACCCTGGTGGTGCTGGTGAGCATGGTGGTGGGGCTGGTGTACGGGCAGATCATCGCGCGCCACCATGCCGCGCGGCTGCCGCTGGCCCTGGGGACGGTCCTGGCCACGGCCGTGGTCTGGGGCGCGGTGCTGGCGTATCCGGGCGGCCGGGCTCCGTTCTGGCTGCTGATCACCCTCTGTACGGTCCTCGGCGCCTGCGGACCGGCCTCCATGATCGGTTTCGACTTCGCGCGGCCCGCGAATCCGCCGGAGCGCCAGGGCACGGCCTCGGGCATCGTCAATGTCGGCGGCTTCACCGCGTCCATGACCACCCTGCTGGCGATCGGACTGCTGCTGGACCTGAGCGGCGGCGACTACCGGACCGCCTTCTCCAGCGTCTTCGTACTGGAGGCGCTGGGCGTCGTCCAGATGCTCCGGCTGCGCGGCCGGACGGTCCGCCGGGAGCGGGAACGGCTGGTGGCGAGCCGGGTGGAGGCGGTGCACGTACCGGCGAAGGCATGACCGGAAGGGCAGCTCCGGGCAGGGCAGCTCCGGGCAAGGTGTGACGGGCAGGCACGACCGGCAGGGCGTGACCGGGCAGCCCTGGCCGGGTAGGCGTGGCCGGACAGGTCACGGCCGGGCACCGGGCCGCTTCCCGCGGTGCGGGGCGGTGCCGTAGGGCCGGGCAGTCGGTACCGTATCGCCGGGATTGTCCCGATATCTCGGGGCGGGCGGTGCAGTGCGGGGCGGACCGCGGCCGGTCGTTGCCCGCGCGGGAGGGTCCCGCCGGCGGCGGGCACGCGCGTGCAGCGGCCCCGGGCGTCCCGGACCTGCCGGGGCGTCCTGACGGGTCAGGGGGTGACCGCGAACTCCCGCAGGATGACGGCGCCCAGCTCCTGGTCGCCGTCCACCTTGACCCGGTCGGCCACCGCCGCCGGGCGCACCCGGCCGCAGGCCAGCCGGTAGTACGTCTCCCAGTCGGTGGCGAGGGTGACCACGGGGCCCAGGGAGGGCGAGCCGTCGACCGTGCCGCGTCCGTCCGGGCCGATCCGGACCGTACGGAGGAACTCCACCGGCCCGTGGACATCGATGACCACCGCGGAGTTCGGCGGGGCGCCCGCGTCCTTGGCGATCACCTTGGGCAGCGCTTCCAGCAGCACGTCCCGGGTGATGTGCGCGCCCGGGGAGTCCAGGTTCCCCGGCCGGCCCAGCGCATGGCGCAGGTCCTGCTCGTGGACCCAGGAGTCGAAGGCCCGCATCCGCATCGCCAGTTCGAGGGTCTGCTCGGCCCCGAGCGGCGCCCGTACCACGGTGTCCGGGGTGCGGTTCTCGTTCCGCAGCTGCCGGGCCCGCCGGATCAGCACGTACTCCAGCTCGCCCACCATCTCCGGTGCGGTGTGGTGCCGCCGCACGTCCACCTGCATCTCCATGTACCGCGCGAAGTCGCTCTTCACGTGGTAGAGGTCACGGGGCAGGGTGTGGATCGGCCGAGGGTCGCCGAGGAACTCGGTCTCCATGCCGATGACATGGGAGACGATGTCCCGGACGGACCAGGAGGGGCAGGGGGTTGCCCGGTTCCACTCGCCTTCGACGAGGGGTGTCACCAGCTCCGTTATTGCTTCGAGGGAGTGGGTCCAGGCATCGGCGTAGGTCTGGAGGCTGGGATGGACGGTCACGGGACCCCTCGACGATTCTGCGGGTGGCTGGCGGTGGCTAGGACGGTGGCGGAAGGTGCGGCGGGCCGGTTGCGGTGGGAGTGGGAGGCTCGACAGTAAGTTACGCCGCCGGAGCGCGGCCCGGCAGGGCTTTCGTCTCACGATCGTAGGCCCGGGGGCAAGGCCGGAGCACCGGAGCGGTGGGGGTTCGCCGGGTTCACCGGCATTCTCCTGCGGAGTACCGCACCGCCCGGGCGGTGCTACCCGATGGCGGATCGGGTAGTAATGATAGTGCTACTCGGGTAGCCTTGATGGTATGAAGATCAGTGTCAGCCTCCCCGAGAGCGATGTCGCGTTCCTCGACGACTACGCGGCGGCGACATCGGCCGATTCCCGGTCCGCCGTGATCCAGGCCGCCATCGGCCTGCTCCGCGCCTCCGAGCTGGAGGCCGAGTATGCGCAGGCATGGCAGGAATGGGGGCTGGACGAGGTCGCCGGAGCCTGGGACGGCACGACGGGAGACGGCCTTACCGATGCAGCGCGGTGACATCTATCTGATCGACTTCGACCCGGTCCGCGGCAGCGAGGCGAGCAAGGCACGGCCCGCCGTCATCGTCTCCAACGACGCGGCCAACCGCTCCGTCTCCCGGCACGGCCGTGGTGTGCTGACGGTGGTGCCGGTCACCTCCAACACCACCCGGGTGTTCCCCTTCCAGGTCCTGCTCCCGGCGGGTACCGCCGGCCTCACCCGTGATTCCAAGGCCCAGGCCGAGCAGGTTCGCGCCGTCTCGGTCGACCGTCTCTCGCACCGGATCGGTACGCTCCCCGGCGACCGGCTCGCCCGGCTGGACGCGGCACTCCGGCTCCATCTCGGCCTGTAACGGAAGCCCCTTCTCCCCGGTCCGCCGCTCCCGCGCCCCGGAATGCGGGGGTCCGCCCATGCTGTTGGATGGAGGCATGGCTACTCGTGCACGTGTTCGCGCCCCCGAGCTGGTCGGCGGGGGCGGCTGGCTCAACACCGGCGGCAGGGAACTGAAGCTCGCCGATCTCCGCGGCAAGATCGTCGTCCTCGACTTCTGGACCTTCTGCTGTATCAACTGCCTGCATGTCCTGGACGAACTCCGGGAGCTGGAGGAGCAGCACCGCGACACCCTGGTGATCATCGGGGTGCACTCGCCGAAGTTCGTGCACGAGGCGGACCACCGGGCGGTCGTGGACGCCGTCGAGCGGTACCAGGTGGCGCACCCGGTGCTCGACGACCCGGAGCTGGTGACCTGGAAGCAGTACGCGGTACGGGCCTGGCCGACGCTCGTGGTCATCGACCCCGAGGGATATGTGGTCGCCCAGCACGCGGGCGAGGGGCACGCCCATGCCATCGCCCGGCTGGTGGCCGGTCTTGAGGAGGAGCACGCGGCCAAGGGGACGCTGCGGCGCGGGGACGGGCCGTATGTAGCGCCCGAACCCGTCGCGACCGAACTGCGCTTCCCCGGCAAGGCACTGCCGCTGCCCTCCGGGAATCTGCTGGTCTCCGACTCCACCCGGCACCAGTTGGTGGAGCTGGCGCCCGACGGCGAGACGGCCGTCCGGCGGATCGGCGGGGAGAAGGAGTTCAACGAGCCGCAGGGGCTGGCCCTGCTCCCCGACGGACGGGTGGCCGTCGCCGATACGGTCAACCACCGGATCCGGGCCTGGGACCCGTCGAGCGGGGCCGTCGAGACCCTGGCGGGCACCGGGAAGCAGTGGTGGCAGGGTTCGCCCACCGAGGGGCCCGCCCTGGCGGTCGACCTGTCGTCGCCGTGGGATCTGGCCTGGTGGGACGGGCTGCTGTGGATCGCCATGGCCGGGACGCACCAGCTCTGGACGTACGACCCGGAGGCGGGCACGGTCCGCCGGGCGGCGGGCACCACCAACGAGGGCCTGGTCGACGGGCCCGCGGACGAGGCCTGGTTCGCCCAGCCGTCGGGGCTCGCGGTCGCCACGGCGGGCGACCGGCTGTGGATCGCGGACTCGGAGACCTCGGCGCTGCGGTGGATCGACCGGGACGGGGCCGTGCACACGGCCGTCGGCACCGGGCTCTTCGACTTCGGGCACCGGGACGGCGACGCGGAGCAGGCGCTGTTCCAGCATCCGCTGGGGGTGACGGCGCTGCCGGACGGCTCGGTCGCCGTCTGCGACACCTACAACCACGCGCTGCGCCGCTACGATCCGGCGACCGGGCAGGTGACGACGCTCGCGACGGATCTTCGGGAGCCCTCCGGCGCGGTGCTGGTGGACGGCGACATCGTGGTCGTGGAGTCCGCGGCGCACCGGCTGACCCGGCTGCGGCTGCCGGAGGAGGCGGTCCGGGTGGCAGCGGTGGCCCACCGTACGCAGCGGGCGGCGACGCCCGTCGCGGGCGGGGAGGTGCTGCTCGATGTGGTCTTCGAGGCCCCCGAGGGGCAGAAGCTGGACACCCGGTACGGCCCGTCGACCCGGCTGCTGGTCTCGGCGACCCCGCCGGAGCTGCTGACGGCCGGGGCGGGCACCGGCACCGAGCTGTCGCGGCGGCTGGAGATCGACCCGGCGGTCGGGGAGGGCGTGCTGCACGTCTCGGCGATGGCGGCGTCCTGCGACGACGATCCGGCCAACGAGTACCCGGCGTGCCATGTGCACCAGCAGGACTGGGGCGTTCCGGTCCGGGTGACCGCGGACGGCGAGACCCGGCTGCCGCTGATCCTGGCGGGCATGGCCTGACGGCCCGGCCCGGGCGCGGGGCCGCTTGCCCGCCCGGTCCGGCCGGCCATTTGCCCGGTGGTCCGCCTGGCCGCTTGTCCGGCAGCTCATCAGGACGTCTGCTCGTCCCGCCGCCCGGGCCCGCGGGCGGCAGGGTGCGGGGCGGTCGGCCGCTTGACCCGCAGCCCGGTCCGGCCGGGTTCGGCCGGCCGCTTGACCTGGGGTCGCCTGACCGCGGGGCGGCCCGGCTGCCCGGCCCGGCCACCTGACCGGCCGGGAAGCGGACGACCGGGCCCGGGGCGATGCCCCGCGCCCGCCCGCTCGCCCCGGCCGGAAGCCGGGATCAGGGATCAGGGAATCTTGTTGGCGGCGATCGGGGAGACCGCGATGCACGGGCTGATCGCCGCGGCGCCGCTGCTCTTCTTCTCGACCAGGACCTTGCCCTCGTGGGTCACCTTGCAGGTGATGTCGGCGGCCGCGCCCGCGTCCAGGGCGGAGGGGATGACGGTGGGCGCCATGACGCCGCGCAGCGTGACCGTCTTCGTCCACGGGAGCTGCGGCTTGTTCACCGTCTCCAGAGTGGGGTTGAGGGCGTCGCCCTTCCCGTTGGCGAACTCGATGGAATCGACGTTCTTGCCGGTGACCTCGTAGGTCACCTGGTACTCCTTGTTGACCGTCTCGTCGACGGCCTTGGACGCCTCCTCCTTGACCTTGTCCTTCACGGCGTCCTCGGCGGCGGAGCAGCCGGTGACGGCGAGAACGAGGCCCGCGGCGAGCGCGGCGGCGGCGGTGGTGTGGCGCAGGGTACGGCGCATGGAGAATCCCCCCGGGTCGTGATCGGCAGAGCCGCAGATAATCGTAAAGCGCAGGTAAAGTCAAACTTGGCGGGGCCGGGACGGGCCGGCCGGCGGGCCGCGACTGTGCCGCGGCCCGGCCGGTGGATCAGCCCTCCAGGAACGCCACCAGTGCGTTCGCCAGCAGATACGGGTCCCGGGCCCCGCACAGTTCCCGTGCGCTGTGCATCGAGAGGATCGCCACACCGATGTCGACGGTCCGGATGCCGTGCCGGGCGGCCGTGATCGGGCCGATGGTGGTGCCGCACGGCATCGCGTTGTTGGAGACGAAGGTCTGCCAGGGCACGCCCGCCCGCTCGCACGCCGCGGCGAACACGGCCCGCCCGGAGCCGTCGGTGGCGTACCGCTGATTGACATTGACCTTGAGGATCGGGCCGCCGTTGGCCCGGGGGTGGTGCGTCGGGTCGTGGCGCTCCGGGTAGTTGGGGTGGACGGCGTGGCCGGTGTCGGAGGAGAGGCAGACCGTCCCGGCGAAGGCGCGCGCCCGGTCCTCGTAGCTCCCGCCGCGGGCGTACACCGAGCGCTCCAGCACCGAGCCGAGCAGCGGGCCCTCGGCGCCGGTGTCGGACTGGGAGCCGTTCTCCTCGTGGTCGAAGGCGGCGAGCACGGGGATGTACGGCAGGGCGGCGCCGCGCGCGGAGACCGCGGCGAGCGCGGCGGTGCCCGCGTGCACCGAGAGCAGGTTGTCCATCCGGGGGCCGGCCACCAGCTCCCGGTCCCGGCCGAGATAGGCGGGCGGCTCCACCGGGTGCACCATCAGGTCCCAGCCGGTCACCGAACCCTCCGGCAGCCCGGCCTCCTCCTCCAGGAAGCGGATCAGGTCCCCTTCCAGGACCTCCCCGAGACCCCAGACGGGCTGCATATGGCGCTGCTTGTCGAGCTTCAGCCCCTCGGTGTTGACCGAGCGGTCCAGGTGGACGGCGAGCTGCGGCACCCGCAGCAGCGCCCGGTCCACATTGACCAGCCGCTCGGAGCCGTCCCGCAGGGTCAGCCGCCCGGCGAGGCCGAGGTCCCGGTCCAGCCAGGTGTTGAGCAGGGTCCCGCCGTACAGCTCGACGGCGACCTGGCGCCAGCCCGCGGAGCCGGCGTCGGGATGGGGCTTGACCCGCAGGTTCGGCGAGTCGGTGTGCGCGCCGACGATCCGGAACGGGGTGTGCGGCGCGGCGCCCTCGGGCACGAACCAGGCGATGATCGCCCCGCCGCGGATCACATAGCGCCCGCCCGCCTCGCCGTCCCAGGCATCGGCCTCCCGCACCTCGCGGAACCCGGCCTTCTCCAGCCTCTCGGCGGTGTTGGCCACGGCGTGGTACGGCGAGGGCGACGCGGCCAGGAACGACATCATCTCGTCGGTGTGACCGGGGCCGAAGGGCCCGGCCGCGCTGCTGGTGCTCTGCGGACTGCTGCTCATGAGCCCACTGTAACGACCACGCGTCGGCGGCCCGGGGGCCCTGTGGAAAACCCGGGTGACGGCCGTACGCACAGCCCGCGGCGGGCTCAGAGCCGGTGGTACTCGGCCAGGTCGATGTCTACCCCGAAGGGCTCGTCCGTCTTCAGCCGGTCGCGGTGCACCCCGGTGGGCTCGTAGACCCCGGTGACCCCGGAGCGCACATGCGTACGGACCACGGGCAGCCTGGTGCGGGGGTCCATCTCGACGAGCCAGAAGTGGGGGATGCCCGCGGCGGCGTACTTGTGGGGCTTGGTGTCGCGGTCCCGGGACTCGGAATCGGGGGAGACGACCTCGATGGCGAGTACGACGTCCTCGGCCTGGTAGCGGGTCTGCTCGTCCACGCCGTCGCTCTCGGCCGTCACGACCACCAGATCGGGCTCCGGGACGGTCTTGGGGGTCAGCACCACCGCCATTTCCCGACGCACCCGCAGATGCGCGGGAATGGTCTGCCGCAGGCCCAGCTCCAGCAGGAACATCACCAGCGAGTGGAACTTGCGCTGTGGACTCACGAAAACCAGGCTCCCGTCGATCATCTCGGTGTGCGGCGGGAGATCGAGGGCGAAGTAGTCGTCCGCGGTGTAGCCGTCCTGCGGGGGCATCGGCCACGCGGAGCCGTCAGGCTGTCGGTGCTGCGCGTGGTCCTTGGCCTGGGCAGTCATGGTGATTCCTCCCATGGACGGGATCCTGGACCCTGACGTCAGCGTACCCAGTTGATACGAGGAAACCGTCACCTGAAGGGGCGGTGTGCGCGCCTGCGGTTGACGAAGGTGCCTGGAAGCCGCTGCTCAGTGGCCTGGGTGCTCACGGCTTCTTCCCGTCCGTCAGCGCGTCGTCCGCCAGTGCGTCGTCCGGGAGTTCCAGGGTTGCCGGGTTGCCCTTCTGGACCTGGCGGGAGCGGTCGGCGACCAGGGTGCCGAGGGCGGCGAGTTCCTGCGGGGAGTAGTTCTTCGTCAGGGTCCCCAGGCCGCCGGTGCGGACCGTCACCACCGTGGTGCCGACGGTCGCCGAGAGCAGGGTGCCGGGGCTGTTGAGGCGGGTGGTGCCCTTCTGCGCGAGGGCGGCGTCGCCGACGCGGGTCGGGAGGGTGACCGGGGTGATGCCCTTGGGGAGCAGCTCCGTGGCTGCCAGACGCGCCATGACCAGCGGGTGCGCCGTGGTCGCCGCCTTCCCGGACTCGTAGGCGTACACCGTGAACTCGATATGCCCGGCGTCCCGGTTGGTGAAGAAGGCGCTGCTCATCCGCAGGGCGCCCGCGCACCAGGCGGAGGCGCCGGTGCACCCGGCGGCCTTCCCGGTGAGGTCCTCCGCGGTGGGGCGGGTGTTGAGGGCCCAGTCGAGGATGTCGTCGGCGCGCGGGAGGACCGCGACCGTCTGCTCCGGGGTGAGCCGGACGGCGGCCCGCTTCTCCTCGTCGACATGGGTCCAGCGCGGCTCCGGGCCGCCGGACTTCTCCTCCGCGCCCGGGTCCGAGCAGCCGGTGAGGAGGACCGCCGCGGCCGTCAGCGCCGCCGCGAGGCCGGTGAAGCGTGCGTTACCGGTGAAGCGCGCATTGCCCGTGATGCGTGCGTTGCGCGTGATGCGTGCCTTGCCCGTGAAGTCCATGGTCCCCCGTCCCGTTGGCGCGATCATACGAACGGTCCGGGCCCTCGGGAATCCCCGAAGGCCCGGACCGGCGTACGCGTTCGGCTGCAGAACCGCCACGGGACGGAAACCCGGCGGCTCAGCGGCGGCGCGGGCTCAGAAGGCCGCCTCGTCCAGCTCCATCAGCGAGCCGTCGACCGACTCCGCCAGCGCGCGCTCCACCGAGACACCCGGCAGGACATTGGCGGCGAAGAACTTCGCCGCGGCGATCTTGCCCTGGTAGAACGGCACGTCCTTCGCGGAGGCCGAGCCCGTCCGGAGCTTCTCGGCCGCGACGGCCGCGCCGCGCAGCAGCAGATATCCGACGACGACGTCCCCGGACGCGTACAGCAGACGCGTCGTGTTGAGGCCGACCTTGTAGATGTTCCGGACGTCCTCGCCGGTGGCGATCAGGTCCTTCGTCATCGCGTTGACGATGGCCTCCAGGCCCACGGCCGCCTTGGCGAGCGCGTCCCTGGCCGGGGCCAGCTCCTCGCCGCCCTCGGCGAGCGCGAGGAACTTCTTGATCTCCTCGGCCAGCCCGTTCAGCGCCTGCCCCTGGTCGCGGACGATCTTCCGGAAGAAGTAGTCCTGGCCCTGGATGGCCGTGGTGCCCTCGTAGAGGGTGTCGATCTTGGCGTCGCGGATGTACTGCTCCAGCGGGTACTCCTGGAGGTAGCCGGAGCCGCCGAAGATCTGGAGCGCCTGGGCCAGCTGCTCGTACGACTTCTCGGAGCCGTAGCCCTTGACGATCGGCAGCAGCAGGTCGTTCAGCGCGACCAGGGCCGCCGGGTCCTCGCCCGCCGCCTCCTTGACCGCGATGTCGTCCTGGACGGACGCGGTGTAGAGGACGAGGGCGCGCATGCCCTCGGCGTACGCCTTCTGCGTCATCAGGGAGCGGCGGACGTCCGGGTGGTGGGTGATGGTGACCTTGGGCGCGGTCTTGTCCATGAAGTTGACCAGGTCCTGGCCCTGGACGCGCTCCTTGGCGTACTCCAGCGCGTTCAGATAGCCGCTGGAGAGCGTCGCGATCGCCTTGGTGCCGACCATCATCCGGGCGAACTCGATGATCATGAACATCTGGCGGATGCCGTCGTGCTTGTCGCCGATCAGCCAGCCCTTGGCGGGGTGCCGGTCGCCGAACGTCATCTCGCAGGTGTTGGAGGCCTTCAGGCCCATCTTGTGCTCGACGTTGGTCGCGTAGACGCCGTTGCGCTCGCCCAGCTCGCCGGTCTCCCAGTCGAACTCGTACTTCGGTACGAGGAAGAGGGAGAGGCCCTTGGTGCCGGGTCCGGCGCCCTCGGGGCGGGCCAGCACATAGTGGAAGATGTTCTCCGCCATATCGTGCTCGCCCGAGGTGATGAACCGCTTCACGCCCTCGATGTGCCAGGTGCCGTCGTCCTGCCGCACGGCCTTCGTCCGGCCCGCGCCCACGTCCGAGCCGGCGTCCGGCTCGGTGAGGACCATGGTGGAGCCCCACTGCTTCTCGACGGCGAGGGCAGCGACCTTCTTCTGGGCCTCGTTGCCCTCGGCGTAGAGGATTCCGGCGAAGGCCGGTCCCGACGCGTACATCCAGATCGCGGGGTTCGCGCCGAGCAGCAGCTCCGCGTACGACCAGATCAGGGAGCGGGGCGCGGTGGTGCCGCCGATCTCCTCGGGCAGGCCGAGCCGCCAGTACTCCGAGTCCATGAAGGCCTGGTAGCTCTTCCTGAAGGTCTCGGGCACCGGGGCGGTGCTGGTGGCGGGGTCGAAGACCGGCGGATTGCGGTCGGCGTCCGCGAACGACGCGGCGAGGTCGTTCTCGGCGAGCCTGGCCAGCTCTTCGAGGATGCTCCGTGCGGTATCGGCGTCCATCTCGGCGAACGGACCCGTGCCGTACAGCTTGTCGCGCCCGAGGACCTCGAAGAGGTTGAACTCGATGTCGCGGAGATTCGACTTGTAGTGCCCCATGGCGACGGCTCCGTAAAGATCGAAACACAGTACCGGTGAGTAGCTACCGCCATGATGCTACCCATCGGTAATAAGGCACAACCCCGAAGCCGTCATCTGTGACTCGTTACTCTTACGGGCATGTACGGCTATGACCAGAGTCAGGGCGCTCAGCAGCAGCAGTACGCACCCCAGCAGCCCTACGGGGCCCAGCCGCACGGCCAGCCGTCCCACGGGCAGCATGCGTCGGTGCCGGGTCAGCCGCTCTACCCCGAGCCGTCCCCGCCGTCCCTCGCCGACGCCGTCCGGGCCTTCACCACCGGCTCGCTCGCCGCGGAGGACTTCCAGCAGATCTTCGCCACCTCCAAGGTCTACTGCCCGCGCGGCGACAATCCGGGCTTCCTCGCGCTGCACAACACCCAGCAGCCGGTGATCCCGATGTTCACCTCGCTGAAGGAGCTGCGGCGGTACGCGGGCAAGGAGTCGAAGTACTTCGTGATCACCGGCGCCGAGGTGATCGACCTGCTCCCCACCGGCTACGGCTTCGTCCTCGACATGGAGGGGCAGCACCGGATGGTGTTCGACGCGAAGGCGGTCGAGCAGATGGTCGACTTCGCGATGCGCCGGATGTACGGCTGACCGCGGATGCGGCTGAGCGCCGCGCCGCACCGCACTGCACGGCACCGCACGAGGGTCCGGGGGGAATACGCTCCGGGCCCTCCGGCGTTCCCGGTGGCAGAAAGTTCAGCATTCAACTAAAGTGGGACCCGGTAGCCCGAGGAGGTACCCCATGCCCGCAGTGACCGTAGAGAACCCGCTGACCCTGCCGCGCGTCGCCGCACCCGCCGATGCCGTCGCCCGCCCCGTGCTGGCCGTCTCCACGGCCCCCACCGGGTTCGAGGGCGAGGGCTTCCCGGTGCGCCGCGCGTTCGCCGGGATCAACTACCGCTACCTCGACCCGTTCATCATGATGGACCAGATGGGCGAGGTGGAGTACGCGCCGGGCGAGCCCAAGGGCACGCCCTGGCACCCCCACCGCGGCTTCGAGACCGTCACGTACATCATCGACGGGATCTTCGACCACCACGACAGCCAGGGCGGCGGCGGCACCATCACCAACGGCGACACCCAGTGGATGACGGCCGGCTCGGGCCTTCTCCACATCGAGGCGCCGCCGGAGCACCTGGTCATGTCGGGCGGCCTCTTCCACGGCGTCCAGCTGTGGGTGAACCTCCCGGCCAAGGACAAGATGATGGCCCCCCGCTACCAGGACATCCGCGGCGGCCAGGTCCAGCTCCTCACCTCCCCCGACGGGGGTGCGCTGCTCCGGGTCATCGCCGGTGAGCTGGACGGACACGCCGGTCCCGGGATCACCCACACCCCGATCACCATGATCCACGCCACCCTGCGGCCGGGCGCCGAGATCACCCTGCCGTGGCAGCAGGACTTCAACGGTCTGGCGTACGTCCTGGCGGGCCGGGGCGCTGTCGGCGCCGAGCGGCGGCCGGTCGTCTCCGGCCAGACCGTGGTCTTCGGCGACGGCGGCTCGCTGACCGTCCGTGCGGACGAGAAGCAGGACGCGCACACCCCCGACCTGGAGGTCGTGCTGCTGGGCGGACGGCCGATCCGGGAGCCGATGGCGCACTACGGGCCGTTCGTGATGAACACCCGCGAGGAGCTCCAGCAGGCGTTCGACGACTTCCAGAAGGGCCGGCTGGGCACGATCCCCGCGGTCCACGGCATGAAGGCGTCGGGTCCGGGTAACGGCGAGTAAGAGCCGGTCCCCACCGGGGCCCGCGCCCCGACCGCACCAACCGGGGCCCGCGCCCCGACAGGACAAGCCGGGGCCCCTGGGCCCCGGCAAGACCCCGCCGGACCGTTCCCCCGACGGCCCGGCGGCCCGCCGCCCACCCGTTCCCCCGACGGGTGGGCGGCCTTTTTCCGTTGTTCCGGGCGGTACGGGGGCGGGTGGGCCGGGCGTGCGCTCTCCCTGTGCGGTCCGGCCCGCCCGTACCCTCGCGCCCCGGGGGAACGCTCTCCTCGTGCGCCCTGCGCCCCGGGGGCGCGCGACCCCGCCCAGCAAGGCCCGGCCTCACCCACAAGGCCCCGCCCCTCCCGCAAGGCCCCCGTGTCACCCGTACGGGCGGCACCGGCGCGCCCGCCGGGGCCCGGTGTGATCGCGTGGGAGCGTGCACACCCTCCTGCCCGAACCGGTACGGCGGCTCGCCGCCTGGTGCGCCGTCCTCCTGCTGGTCGCCGGGGTCGGCGCGGTGGGGGTCTGGCTGGTCATCACCTTCCGTATCGCCGTCACCCCTCTTCTGCTGGCGATCCTCGGCACGGCCCTGCTCGGCCCGCTCCACCGCAGGCTGGTGCGGATGAAGGTCCACCCGTCGCTGGCGGCCGGGCTGACCTGCGTCGCCGTCGTCGCGGTCGTCGGCGGGGCGATGTACATCGTCGTGGGCGCGCTGGTCGACAACGGCACCCAGATCATCTCGTCGCTCCGCAGCGCCGCGGAGGGCATCACCCGGCACTTCGGCGCCGCGGGCACCTCCCTCGCCGATGTCGCCCGCAATGCCAAGGACCTGCTGGCCAAGTTCGGCGGGACCGCCGCGTCCGGGGTGATCAGCGGGCTGAGCGTGGCCGGACAGGCCATCGCCACCGCCGTACTGGCCCTGCTGCTGATCTTCTTCTTCCTCCGGGACTCCGGGAAGGCCGCCGGGTTCGCCCGCTCGGTGATCCCCGGACCGGCCGGGGAGACCGTGGAGGCCATGGGCCGCCGGGCCTTCGAGGCCGTCGAGGGCTTTATGCGCGGTACGACGTTCATCGCCCTCATCGACGCCGTGCTGATCACCGTCGGACTGCTGGTCCTCCGGGTCCCGGGCGCGGTCGGGCTGGGCGCCCTGGTCTTCGTCGGCGCCTACATCCCGTACCTCGGCGCCTTTCTCTCCGGCGCCGTCGCCGTCCTGGTGGCGCTGGCCGACCGGGGCTGGGTGATCGCGCTCTGGGTGCTGGGCGTGGTGCTGGCGGTGCAGGTGATCGAAGGCCATCTGCTCCAGCCGATGATCCAGAGCCGGACCGTCCAGATGCACCCGGCGGTGGTGATGCTGGCGATCACGGCGGGCGCGGGGGTGGCGGGAATCCTCGGGATGCTGCTGGCCGTGCCGGTGACGGCGGCGGCCTTCGGGATCATCGGCGAGCTGCGGACCCGGTACGGGCGGGCGGACGAGGCGCCGCCGGGCGCGGGAGATCCGGCGCCGGAGCCGTAGCCGGGCGGGCGCCCGGCCGGCCGGGGGTGCCGTAGCCGGCCGGGCTCCGGGGCATGGCCGGAGGCCCGGAGGCGGTCAGGGCCCCGGGAAACGGCCGGGGGCCCCGTACGCCCGCTTTCGCGGTGGTACGGGACCCCTGGGCCCTGCTCCGAGTACGGTTACTCCGCCGCGGCCGACGGCTTCGCGACCGGCTTGCGGAGCTGGAGGTTCAGCTCCCGCAGCCGGGTCTCGTCCAGCTCCGTCGGCGCGCCCATCATCAGGTCCTGGGCGTTGCCGTTCAGCGGGAAGGCGATGGTCTCGCGGATGTTCGGCTCGTCGGCCAGCAGCATCACGATGCGGTCGATGCCGGGGGCGATACCGCCGTGCGGCGGGGCGCCCAGGCGGAACGCGCGCAGCATGCCCGCGAACGCCTCCTCGGTGGTCTCCCGCTCGTAACCGGCGATCTCGAAGGCCTTCAGCATGACCTCGGGCTCGTGGTTGCGGATCGCGCCGGACGACAGCTCGATGCCGTTGCAGACGATGTCGTACTGCCACGCCAGGATGTCCAGCGGGTCCTTCTCCTCCAGGTCCCGCATGCCGCCCTGGGGCATCGAGAAGGGGTTGTGGGAGAAGTCGATCTTGCCGGTCTCCTCGTCCTTCTCGTACATCGGGAAGTCGACGATCCAGCAGAAGCGGAAGACGCCGTCCTCGAACTGGCCGGCCCGCTTGGCGGCCTCGACCCGGACCGCGCCCATGATCTTGGCGACCTCGTCGGTGTCACCGGCGCCGAAGAAGACGGCGTGCCCGGCGGCCAGGCCGAGGCGCTCGGTGAGGACCTTGACGTTCTCCTCGGTGAGGAACTTGGCGATCGGGCCGGTCAGCGAACCGTCCTCGGCGACGCGGACCCAGGCCAGGCCCTTGGCGCCCTGCTCCACCGCGTACTCGCCGAGCTGGTCGAAGAACTTCCGCGGCTGGGCGGCGACGTCCGGCACGGGCAGCGCGCGGACGTGCTTGCCCGCGAACGCCTTGAACTCCGAGCCCTCGAAGACGTCGGTGATGTCCACCAGCTCCAGCTTGGCGCGGAGGTCCGGCTTGTCGGAGCCGTACTTCAGCATCGCCTCGCGGAACGGGATCCGCGGGAACGGGGACGTGACATGGCGGCCGCCGCCGAACTCCTCGAAGATCTCCGTCATCAGCTTCTCGACGGGCTGGAAGACGTCCTCCTGCTCGACGAAGCTCATCTCCAGGTCGAGCTGGTAGAACTCGCCGGGGGAGCGGTCGGCGCGGGCGTCCTCGTCGCGGAAACAGGGCGCGATCTGGAAGTACCGGTCGAAGCCGGAGATCATCAGCAGCTGCTTGAACTGCTGCGGGGCCTGCGGCAGCGCGTAGAACTTGCCCGGGTTCAGCCGGGACGGCACCACGAAGTCGCGGGCGCCCTCGGGGGAGGTCGCGGCGAGGATCGGCGTCGCCATCTCGTTGAAGCCCAGCGCGGTCATCTTGTGCCGGATGGCCGAGATGACGGCCGTACGCAGCATGATGTTGCGGTGCATGCGCTCACGGCGCAGGTCGAGGAAGCGGTACTCCAGCCGGCGCTCCTCGTTGACCCCGTCCTCCGCGTTGATCGTGAAGGGGATCTGGGCGGCGGCGCCCAGCACCTCGACCTCGGCGACCTCGACCTCGACCTCGCCGGTGGCCAGCTCGGGGTTGATGTTGTCGGTGCCCCGGCTGACGACCTTGCCGTCGATCCGGACGACGGTCTCCTTGGTGAGGTGGCTCAGTGCCTCGTTCGCGGCGGTGCCGGGGCGGGCCACGAGCTGGGTGATGCCGTAGTGGTCGCGGAGATCGATGAAGAGGATGCCGCCCAGGTCTCGGCGATTGTGCAGCCAGCCGCTCAGCCGGACGTCCGTGGAGACGTCAGAGGCGCGGAGCTCGCCGCAGGTGTGGGACCTGTACCGATGCATCGTCGTTCATCCAGTCTTGTGGTGGTCGGGGCGGGGTGCGCCGGGCCCGGAGGCCGTGGCCGGTCGCGGGGCCGGGCCGGTTGCCGGGTGGCGCCGGGCCGTGGTGCGGACCCCATACACATGCACGGGGCTCTAAAGAGGTTACCGCCCGCCCCTCCCGTCCCCCATTGGCTTATACATGCCAGGGATGTCCCGGGGCCGCCCCGGTGCCGTGCGCCCGGCGCACTACCGGGCCCGCGCTCCGCCCCGTACCCCGGGGGCCGGGGGACGCCGGATCGGAATAAAGTGAGCAAATGCGCACTGAGGACGTCCTGGCCGCCATCGCCACCGGCCTGTGGCGATGGGACAACGCGGGCGGGACCGTCACCCTCGACGCGGAGGCCGCCCGGCTGCTGGGACTGCCGGCCGAGGCATCGCCGCACCCCGAGAACGCCGTCCGCGCCCGGATCCACCCCGTCGACTGGAACGAGATCAACGGGGTCGTGTCGCTGGCCATCGCCGAGGGCACGGTCGCCGAGGGCCGGCTGCGGGTCGTCGACACCGAGGGCCGGGTGGTGCGGACCGTACGCAGCCGCTCCAAGCCCGTCGCGCTCGACGGCGGCTTCGAGATGATCGGCATGCTCCAGGAAGTCGCCGAGCCCGCCGAGGGAACCGCCGCGAAGACCCCCATCACCGGCGACTGGCGCCGCTCCCGGGAGGCGTTCCTGCTGGACGCGGGCCGCGCCCTGGCCGAGGCCCGGTCCACGGCCGAGGTGCTGCGGGTCGCCGCGTCCCTGTCCATGCCGGGCTTCTCCCCCGACGGCCTCGCGGTCTTCGGCGCGGCCGGGGAGCGGCTGACGATCATCGGCCACCACGGGCACCAGAGCGCGGGCGGCGACCCCTTCTCCGATATGCGGCTGGACACCGACCACCCGGCGGCCGAGGTCGTCCGCAGCGGCCGGGCGGTCTACCTCCCCAGCCCCGACGACTACGCCCGCCGCTACCCCACGAGCTGGCCCCTCGCGCAGAAGCTGGGCCGCCGCTCCTGGGCGTACCTGCCGCTGATCGTCGCCGGGCGCACGATGGGCGCCTGGATGGCGGCCTTCCGCCACCAGGTCGTCTTCACGCCCGACGAGCGGTCCGTACTGACGACCGTTGCCCGGATGCTCGCCCAGGCGCTGACCAGGGCGGGCGTCGCCGAGACCGAACGCGAGCTGTCCGAGGGCCTCCAGCGGTCGATGATGCCGGTCATCGGCCCGGCGATCCCCGGCACCGCGGTCGCCGCGCGCTATGTACCCACCGGCGGCGGGCTCCAGGTCGGCGGCGACTGGTACGACATGATCCCGCTGCCGTCGGGCCGGATCGCGCTGGTCATCGGGGATGTCCAGGGCCATGACGTCCGCGCCGCCGGGCTGATGGGCCAGCTCCGGATCGCACTGCGGGCATACGCCTCCGAGGGCCACCGCCCGGACGCCGTCCTCTCCCGCGCGTCCCGCTTCCTGCACGGCATCACCGAGGCGTCCGGGGCCTCGGACCATCTCGCCTCCCGCTTCGCGACCTGTCTCTATCTGGAGTACGACCCGGCGAACGGCGGGGTCGAGATCGCCCGCGCCGGGCATCCGGAGCCCGCGGTCCGGATGGCCGACGGCACGGTGATCATCCGCCCCACGGAGGGCGGCCTGCCGCTGGGCATCGACCCGGACTCCGACTATCCGACCACCCGGCTGGAGCTGGCGCCGGGCGAGACCATGATGATCTGCACCGACGGCCTGCTGGAGACCGGCGGCCACGACCTGGACACCGGCTGGGCCCGGCTCCGGGAGGTGCTGGAACGCCACCCCTCGGCGGGCTCCCTGGAGGAGCTGGCCGACTCCCTGGTGTCGGCGGTCCACGGACCCGTGTCGCACTACACGGTCGGCCCGCTCGCCGACCGCCGCGAGGACGACGTCGCGCTGGTGCTGCTCTCCCGTGAGGGCGAACCCGGCCCGGTCGAGGAGGCTCCGCGCCGTACCGCGATGACCATCGCCCAGGCCCAGCCCGAACGGATCGCCGCCGCCCGCCAGACCGTCCGCGAACTGCTCCACGACTGGGCGGACCCGGAGCAGGTCGACGCGGCGGTGCTGATGGTCTCCGAGATGGTCACCAACGTCCTGGTCCACACGGACGGCAACGCGCTCCTCGCGGCCAGCGTCACCACCGCGACGGCCCCCGCCCCCCGGGTCCTGAGGGTCGAGGTCGCCGACACCAGCGACGAACTCCCCCACAAGCGCCGCCCCGGCGAACTGGCCTCCTCCGGCCGCGGCCTGGTCCTGATGGAGATGCTGGCGGACGCGTGGGGGGTCGACCCGCGGGGCGAGGGCAAGTGCATCTGGTTCGAACTGCACGAGTCGGAGCCGGTCGGATAAAGCCCTGCCCCGCCCTTCCCCGGGGGGTTAGGGTCCGGCCATGACTTCCCCGGCTGTCTCCCTGCGTCCCGTCCACCCCGGCGACCTGCCCCTGTTCTTCGTGCACACGAGCGACCCCGAGGCGAACCGGATGGCCGCCTTCACCGCCGAGGACCCGACGGACCGGGCCCATTTCGACGCGCACTGGAAGCGCATCCTCGAATCGCCCGGCATCGTCACCCGCACCGTCCTCGCGGACGGCGAAGTCGTCGGCCACGCGGCCGTGTACGGCGAGCCGGACGAACGGGAGGTCACGTATTTCGTCGACCGCTCCCACTGGGGCCGCGGCATCGCGACCGCCGCCCTGCGGGAACTCCTCGCCGAGGTCCCCGAACGCCCCCTGCTGGCCCGCGCCGCGGCGGACAACACGGGATCCCTGCGGGTCCTGGAGAAGTGCGGCTTCAAGGTCGTCGGCGAGGACCGGGGCTTCGCGAACGCGCGGGGCGCGGAGATCGACGAGCTGGTGCTGCGGCTGGACGGCTGACTCTCCCCACCGGGCCGGTACGCCGCCGGGATCCGTGGCCCGGGTCCGGAGGCCCCGGTCCGGGCGCGGGAAACTGATCCCGGACGCCGGGACCGGCGCCGGTGGGAGGTGCAGGGAATGAGTTTCCGGCTGGCGGCGTACGCCGTGTGCATTGAGGACGGGCGGGTGCTGCTCGCCCGTCACGCGCCGCCGGGGGCCGTGAGCAACTGGACCCTCCCGGGCGGCAGGGTCGAGCACGCGGAGGATCCGTACGACGCGGTGATCCGGGAGTTCGCTGAGGAGACCGGCTGCGATGCCGTGGTCGAACGCCTGCTGGGCGTCGACTCCCGGGTGATCCCCGCGGCCGAACGTGCCGTCCCCGGCGGGCCGGAGCATCAGAACGTCGGTATCTTCTACCGGGTCCGTCCCACCGGCGGCCGGCTGCGCCCGGAGCCGGACGGCGATATCGCCGAGTCCGTCTGGACCCCGATTCCCGATGTCGCCCGCCTGCGCCGGTCGTCGCTGGTCGACATCGGCCTCGCCCTGGCCGGGACGCTTCCGCCGACCGGCCATGTCGCCGCGGTCCCGGTCGGCGGCCTGATCCAGCACTGAGACGTGGCCGCGGCCGATATCCGCACCGGCTGCTCCGGAACCGGCTGTTCGGAAGCCCGCGGCCGTACGGGCGCTGCGGCACGTACCGCCGGTGCGAGCCGCACGAGCCGGAGCCGGGCGGGGCGCCCCCGATCAGAGGGTGAGGCCGGACAGTTTCGCCAGTTTGAGCAGTTGTGGATTGCTTCGACGGTGCAGGGACGCCACCACGCGGAGGACCTCCCAGCCCATGGGGTTCAGCTTCGCCATCTGAGGTGCTGCCGCGTAGGCGGCGGCCAGGCTCTCCAGTGCCCCGTCACGGTCGCCGACATCCACCTGGGCCCGGGCGATGTTGATGCGTGTGGCGGCGGTACGTGTGGGGGTCAGGCCAGCCAGAACAGGGTCGATGCCGTCGGCGAGAGACAGCGCTTCGCGCGGTGTGCCCAGGTCCAAGCGGGTGGCCAGGACATGGGTCGCGGTGTTCATCGAGCCGAACAGCATCGCGGAGCGGTTCCACTCGGCTCCCAGTTCCTCCGAGACGCGCCAGGCGGAAGCGATATGGCGCTCCGCCTCGCGCCTGCCTTCCTGCTTGTCGGCCAGCCGTCCGGCGAGCGTCATGCCGCGGAGATTGAGAACTCCGACGGCGAAGGCGCGTTCCTGGCCTGACAGCCCTGCTTCCGCATCGGCCACGGCCCGGTCGACCAAGGCCAGTCCGCCTTCGTAGTCACCGCCGTTGAGATACGCCCCGGCCCGGTCCCGCGCGGCGACGGCGACACCGAGCGGGGTCGCCTTCTGCTCGACGGCCCAGCGCTGGCGCGTGACGGCAAGCTCCGCCATATCCATCCAGCGATGGCGGGCCGCAACCCAGTAGACAGCGCTGTAGACCTCGGCCAGTGCCATCCACCCCTGCGCAGAGTTCACTCCGTAGGCGTGGGTTGTCGTGTCCCGGAGCAGCTCCGGCAGCATGCGCATCAGCGCACGGACTTCGAAGCCGTCGCGGTGGTGACCGACTTGCTCCAGACGGGCGCCGATATTCGCCTCGACCACCGTGTTCCGACCCGGAACGTCGTAGTCCCGCAGCGCCGACCGGAGGGCGGACAGGGATTCTTCGTCGTCCTGCTGAACGCGGGCCCTGCCCAGCACCTCGGCCACGGTCAGCCCCATGGCTCTGGCCACTGCTGCGGCGGTCGCGTGGGTGAGGGCGCGATCCCCCACCTCCACCTTCGACAGCAAGGAGACGGAGACGTTGGCTTTGTGGGCCAGCCTGATCTGAGACCAACCACGCTCCTTCCGGAGCGCGGCCACATTAGCTCCAGGTGGCCGTTCACTGGTGCTCATAGGTTCCAGTCTGCCCTAAGTCGCCCCGTTCGACCCTGCGGTCACAGCCCATCCGGGCGCCCGGCACCCGAACGTGCATGAGATGTGCAAGGTCCCCTATGCCCACCGGCGTTGACTCAAGAGACGGCGGAGTTACCCCACTTTGCTTGGACTTGGGACGGGAGCCTGATGAACGCAGCCGAGACCACACAGGAGCCGGAACCGGACCGCCTCCGCAGTGCGCTGGACGTGCTGGTGTGCTGGCGGGTGCGGGAGTGGCCGGTGGTGGCCCGGCTGGCCGGGGAGGTGGTGCCCCTGGTGGGGGAGTGTCTCAAGGTGTCCGGGGTGTGGGAGTCGTTGCCCGCGCACTCTCGCGCCGCTCTGCACTGGGCGGTCGCGGACGGGCGGGCGCTGCGGCGGGCGTGGCCCGTGGATCAGGGGGCGGAGGAGTACGGGCCGCGGATCACCGCCCTGGTGATGGATGTGGCCTACTTCGCGGTGCTCTGCGATCCCGACGCGGCCGCCTGGTGGCCCGAGGCCGACCCCGCCCGGAGCCGGGACGCGCTGCTCGCGGTCGAGCTGCTCCGGCAGTTCGGGAAGCTCCCGGTCGTCTGGCGGGCGGCCGTGCTGCGGGAGCTGCACCACGCGGCCCGGACCCGGGACCCCGCGCGCCGCGCCCTCGCGGAGGTGCTGGCGGAGGCGAGGGCCTGCGCCATCAAGGGCGAGCGGCCGCCCGGGCCGGAGTACGTGGACTTCCGGAGCATCGACGCGCCCGAACTCGTACAACGGCTCGCCCGCTTACCCCGCGGCTGGCGGGGCGAGGCGTTCCGGCGCATCGCGGCCGGGGCCGACCCCATGATCGTCGAGGCGGCGGCGCGCGACGCCATCAGGGCCGTCTGCACGACTCCGTAGCGACATCAAACGCCCCGCCCGAGCCTTTGCGGCGGACCCAACGGGGCTTGCCGACCAGCTTCCGAGGAGCTGAGCGACCGTGTTCGACCTTGTCGTCCGGGCCGTCGAGTGGGTGCGGTTCCTGCTGGTCCCGCTCGACCTCGTCCCCGTACCCCGCCCGCCGGTGCGAACCGACCCCTGGCGGCGCCCGTGGACCAGCCCCACCCGGCAGGAGGCACAGGCGATCCTCCGCGCCCGCGAGGAGGCCGCCCGCAGCAGGCGGAAGGTGTACTACCTGCCGCCGGGCGTGTTCCTCCCCCTGACGGGAGCCCGCCGGTAAGAGGCGGCCTAAGGGGCCCCGTCGGAGGTCCCGCCGGGCGTCGTGTGGAGGATCTCGCGGGCCTGGTCGGCGGCGCGGGCGATGCTCTCGGAGACGAAGTCCACGTAGCGGGCGATGTTCTCCAGGCGCGTGGCGGCCGGGGTGTCGGGGCCGAGGACGCCGACGCCCTGCCGGGCGATGTCGCCCAGGTGGGCGGTGGCCCGGGCGCTGGCCATCGTGGACTGGTACATGACGTCGTCGTCGACGACGTAGCGCTCACGGCGGTGGTCGTCGCGTTCGCGGCGGATCAGGCCCTGGCTGCCGAGGAACGTGACCGCTTTGGAGACGGACGCGGGGCTGATCCGGAGGCGTCCGGCGAGTTCGGAGGCGGTGAGGCTGCCCGCGTCGGTGGTGTAGAGGCTGGCCAGGACCCGGGCCGTCATCCTGGGCAGGCCCGACTGCATGAAGACGGTGGCGAACGCCTCCTCGTACTCGCGCACCGCTTCGGCGTCGCGCCCGTGGGTCTGCGGGGGCGTGCCGGGGTCCGGGGCCGTCGTGCTCTTCTTGCGGCGGTGGGCGCGGCGTTCGGTGGCGCGGTGGGCGAGGTCCGCGCGGTAGGCGGCGATGCCGCCGTTGCGCATGACCTCGCGGGTGACGGTCGAGGTCGGGCGGTCCAGCCCTCTGGCGATCTCCGCGTAGGAGAGGTCGTCGGCCAGTCCCAGTGCGATCCGCTGGCGTTCCTGCCGGGTGAGTCGGCCTCCTGGCATCGCATTCTCCTCCGTGATCGTCCGTGGGCTCCCCACAGTAGCGTTCACTTTAGTCCATTGCAACGCGCTGCAACTTGATCATTGCGTTGAAACTTCCCCCATTGCAATGATTTCACTGCTCTGAAGTGCAGTTATGTCAATCCATCGCAACGATGTCATTGCCGAATCTAGAAATGCAACGTAGCTTTTGCTTCATCGGAAACAGCAACGGAAGGGCAGTACGATGCAGAAGTTCGACACCCCCACCCCGGTCACCGTCATCCTGGACGTCCCCGCCGGCGACATCCGTCTCATCGCCGCCGACCGGGCCGACACCACCGTCGAGGTCCTCCCCAAGAACCCGTCCACGGGCCGCGACGCGAAGGCCGCGGAGCGCACGGAGGTCGTCTACGGCGACAATGTCCTGCGGATCACCGCCCCGCAGGCGGACAACCAGGTCTTCGGCCCCTCCGGATCCGTCGAGGTCACGGTCCAGCTGCCCGCGGGATCCCATGTCGAGGCGAACGCGGCCCTCGCCGGGCTGCGGGGCGTCGGACGGCTCGGTGACGTCACCTTCGAGACCGCTCAGGGCACGGTCAAGCTCGACGAGGCCGCGAGCGTCCGGCTGACCCTCCAGTCGGGCGACGTCACGGTCGGCCGTCTGGGCGGCGACGCGGACATCAGCACCCAGAAGGGCGACCTCCGCGTCGACGAGGCCGTGCGCGGCACGGTCATGCTGCGCACCGAGCACGGCGAGATCTCCGTCGCCGCCGCCCGTGGGGTCTCCGCCTCCCTGGACGCCGGCACCTCCTACGGCCGGATCCACAACACGCTCCGGAACGCCGACGGCGCCGACGCCGCCCTCACCGTCCACGCCACCACCGCCTACGGCGACATCAGCGCGCGCAGCCTCTGACGCGGACACACACCCCGCGCCGGTCCGGCCCGTTCACCCGCACTCTCCCCACCGCACTCCCCCCTCAGACCTGAAGGAGCACCCACCATGTCCCTCACCCATGGCGACCAGGACCGTCCCGAGCTGCGGAAGCTCATCGAGGGGATGATCGAGTCCGGCTTCACCGGTGTGACGATGCGCCTGCACGACGAACAGGGCGAATGGGTCGGCAGCGCCGGGGCGCGCGAGCTGGGCGGGACCGAGGAGCCCCCGGTGGACGGGTACGTCCGGATAGGCAGCAACACCAAGACCTTCACCGCGGCCCTGGTGCTGCGGCTGGTGGCCGAAGGCGCGATCGAGCTGGACGCCCCGGCCGCCGACCACCTGCCCGGGTTCGGGCTGGACCCGCGGATCACGGTGCGGATGCTGCTGCGGCACACCAGCGGGGTGTTCAACTTCACCGGCGAGTACCACGCCGACGGGACCTTCACCCCGGGGATCCCCGCCACGAACACGGGCCGGGAGTGGGTGGACAAGCGGTTCACGGCCTACCAGCCGGAGGAACTGGTGCGACTGGCCCTGTCCCGGCCCGCGCGGTTCGAGCCGGGAACGGGCTGGAGCTACTCCAACACCAACTACGTCCTGCTCAGGCTGCTGGTCGAGAAGGCCACCGGCCGCTCCTTCGCCGGGGAGATGCGGCGACTGGTCCTGGAGCCGCTCGGACTGTCGGACACCCTGGTGCCGGACGGTGACCCGGAGCTGCCCGAGCCGCACGCCCGCGCCTACTACCGGTACGAGGACGCCGGGCGGACGGAGACCGTCGACGTCACCCGGCACGACCCCTCCTGGATCTCGACCGGCGGAGACATGATCTCCACCACCCGGGACCTCCACACGTTCATCTCCTCGCTGCTGAGCGGCAAGCTGCTGCCCGCCCCGCTGCTGGCCGAGATGTGCGAGCCGCACCCCGAGACCGGTTACGGCCTGGGCCTGTTCGTCCAGCAGGCGAGCGGGAACGGCGGCACCATCATCACCCACAACGGCGGCGTGGCGGGCCACGGAGCGCTGATGTACAGCACGGCCGACGGCAGCAAGACCCTGATCGCCGCGCTGAACTACGTGGACGACGCCGCGCTGTCCCTCGCCGAGGCGTTCCAGAAGGCCGTGGCGCAGCTCGTCGAGGAGGTGTTCGGCGGCCAGGACACCCCGGCGGCCGAGCGGTGATCCTCGTCCGGCCGGGCCCCGGGCGCGGGTCGGCTGAGGGGGGTGTTCAGCAGCGCCTCTTCGACGTGGTCGGCGGCGTTGCGGTGGCCGAGGGCGTTGGGGTGCACGAGGGACAGCCGGTCAGGAAGGGTGATGAAGCTTTCGACCCCCTAACGCCTTGTCTTCTCCCGGTACCCCGCTGTCCGGTCGCGTTCCGGCCGCCGCACCGGCTCGCTGGACTATACGGAGGCGTATAACTAGGCTGATGCCGTTCTATACGCTTCCGTATAAACAGGTGGGGGACACATCATGCCTTCGTTCACGTGGGAGCCGGGAACGGCCGATCCGCAGACGGGTGCCGTAGCAGGCGCGGTGGGGGTGGACCGGATCCCCGCGGCCGTACGCGGGCTCAGCACGCTGCCCGTGCTCGATTACGCCGACCACTTCGCCCTGACCACGGACACCACCGCCGCACCCGAGCGCTGGGCCCGGGCCATGTTCGGGGACGAGCCCGACCTCGCCGCACGGTTCATCTGGCGGGGGCTGCTGGGGCTGCGGCTCAGCCGGGGCGTCTCGCCGGAGACCGTGGCGGGGTGGCGGATCGCGGCCCGCGGCGAGGACTGGATCCGGCTGGAGGCCCGCTCCTGGTTCCTGGACGGCGAACTCGTCGTCCGGGCCGCGGGCGGAACGGTCTCCCTGGGCACGCTGCTGCGCTACCGGCGCCCGCTCGGGCGGGTGGTCTGGCCCCCGCTCTCCGCCGTCCACCGGCGGCTGATCCCGACCGTGCTCCGTACCGCCGAAGCGCGGGTGAGCGGGGGCTGAGTCAGGGTGCGGCTGGGGCGCGCAGCAGTGAACTGGCCGGAGTGGGCGTGGTCGCCCTCCCCACGCCGATGGCGGCTGGTTAGTTCTCGTGGGTGGTGGGGCGTGTCACCGGGACCACGGTGAGAAGCTCGTCCAGCCCTTTGAAGTCGTCCGGGTTGGTTGTGAACAGGGGCAGGCCTTCAGCGATTGCGATGGAGGCGATCATCAGATCGGCGGTGCGGCGTCGAGGTGTGCGTCCGGCACCGGCAACCGCCGCGCACACCCTGCCGTAGATGCGGGCAGCCTCCGCATCGAAGGGGATGGGGTCGAACTCGTTCTCGGCGCGTTGCAGCACGTCCGTGCGCCGTGCACGCTCTGCGTGCTCGTCGTAGTCGTTCTGTTCGGCGTTGCTGCGTACGTAGTGAGGCCCTGCAGACAGCTCGGCCAGGGTGATGGCACTGATCGCCATCTCGGCAGGGAGTTCCTCCGGGTCCACCCACTTGCGCAGGATCAGGATGTTGGTGTCGAGCAGGCCCTGCTCGTGTTCAGCGGGCATAGGGGTCGTCCGGCTCCTGCTGGGCAGTGGCTTCTTGGTCGAAGCGGAAGGCATTCAGGCGGATGTCCGGCGCCGTACGGGACATGGCCGCGAACTCGCTGCGAGGCACGAAACGTCTCCGCCGACGCAGTGGAATCAGCTCACCGATCCGATGGCCGTCCCGTGTGACGGTGAATGTCTGGCCGTTCTGAACGGCGTCCATGATCTCTCTGGACCTTGTGCGCAGATCGCGCTGCGTGATCTCGGGCTGCGCTGTCATGGGGCCACGGTATCGCGCCATGGCACGCGGTGCTACCTGGTGCCACATGCGTTCGAGCGGTGATTGGCTGCGCGGAGTCCGCGGCATGAGCCGCCGATACACATGCGGCGGCCCCGGGCGCACTCCTGTCCCGGCCGGATCCCCGCCCGCTTGGCGACGGCAGTACCCATCACCCGGAAATTCTTTCCCGGGCAAGGCAACCCGATGGGCTGTTCGTCCCCTTTCTTCAGACAGAACGCATGTGACGAGCACGGGGGACAGCAGGGTGGGGGCCTTGAACAGCGATGGCCGTTTCCCGGCCGGGCCGCCGCGGTTCACGACGAGCGCTCGTACACATCCGCCCTTCACACCCTCTGGAGCCACCGTGCGCCCGATATCCGACCGTCCGACGCCCGCCGGGAAGCGCGCCCTCGCGCGGCACTGGTCCACCTGCCTGGTCGCCGCGCTCGGTCCGCTGGTGCTGGTCGCCTGTTCCGGGGGGAGTACGGAGAAGGCGGACGGGAAGGCGCCGGCGGGGGCCGTGAAGGCCGAAGGGCCCGCCGCGGTGGTCGCCGTGACGCCCAGTGGGACGGGGATACGGGCCGGGGAGCCGGTGAAGGTCACCGCGAGCGGGGGGACCCTGACCTCCGTCACCGTCACTGACGGCAAGGGCGCCGCCCTCGCCGGGGCGCTGTCGGCGGGGGGCACGGTGTGGACCTCCGAGCGGCCGGCCGCGCCCGGGGCGACGTACCGGGTGAGCGCCAAGAGCCGTGGCACGGGCGGCACCACGGGGACGAAGGACGCGTCGTTCACCACCGCCGAGGCCGAGAAGGTCAATACGGTCGTCCTGGCGCCCATCGGGCGGACCATCGGTATCGCCCACCCGGTCTCCATCGCCTTCACCAAGCCGGTGAAGAACAAGGCCGCCGTGGAGAAGGCCCTCAAGGTCACCACGGACAACAACACCGAAGGCGCCTGGGGCTGGGTCAAGGACTACCACGGCCTGGACCGGATCGACTGGCGTCCCAAGAACTACTGGAAGCCCGGTACCAAGGTCACCCTCGACGCCCGGCTCAAGGGCGTCGACTCCGGTCCGTCGGGCGGCTTCCTGGTCAAGGACTACCAGCACTCCTTCACCATTGGCCGCGCCCAGGAGGTCAAGGTCGACCTCGACCGCAAGCAGCTCGCGTTCCAGCGCGACGGGAAGACGGTCCGCACGATCCCCGTCTCCGGCGGCGACCCCAACCACGGCGACAAGGCGTCCTGGCGCGGTGTCCAGGTCCTGATGAGCAAGGAGGGCACGGTGCGGATGCGGTCCAGCAGCGTGGGCCTGGGCGACGCCTACGACAAGATGGTCGGCTACTCGATGCGCCTGACCTGGTCGGGGGCGTACGCCCATGCCGCGCCCTGGAACGCCGCCTACTTCGGCAAGGCCAACAAGAGCTCCGGCTGCATCGGGATGAGCACCGCGAACGCCCAGACCTTCTACCGGGACATCCAGGTCGGCGACCCCTTCACGGTGACCGGCAAGGACACCAAGGGCCTGCCGCCGCAGGGCAACGGCTTCAGCAACTGGAACCTGTCCTGGGCGGAGTGGCAGAAGCGCAGCGCCCTGAACTGACCCGGTCGTCGGGGCGGGAGGCGGGCCGGGAGCCGGGCCGGGGCAGCGGAGGTCGAGCCGCATCAGGGCCCGGGGGTGACCGGCCAGCACCGTCACGGTGGCCGGGACGATTCCGTGAGCCCGGCGGGGCCGGGACCGAGCGGTCTAGAAGCAGAAGGGGAACTGGGCCTCGCGCTCGCCGTCGAAGCAGTGGGCCGCGTGCCGGCGCATCCGCGGGCCGTAGACTCGGTCGTCGGCCAGTGCCGAGTACGTCTCGAACTCGATGCCCAGCAGGCCCGCGGTGTCCGCCGCGTACACGTCGAAGCCCGGGTACATCAGGCTCACGCACGGCAGGTCGTCGAAGTCCAGCGCCAGCACCGGGTACTCGCCCAGCCCGTCGGGCTCGGTGACGGCGAGGAAGCGGCGGGAGTCCGAGCCGCCGGGCAGCAGGAAGCACTCCGGGAAACGCTCGTCGAAGAGGGCGAACTCCGGGGCCCACATCTCGCCGTACTCGTCGCCGACCAGCTCGGAGAGCGGACGGGGGTCGAAAGCCGGGCTCCCGTCGTTGTCCCCGGTGAACCAGTCGTAGCGGTCGAAGAGGCTGCTGTCGTACGCCAGCCAGGCCGCCAGGCTCGGGGAGAGCGGCCGGCCCGAGGGGAAGTTCAGTCCGGTGAGCCAACCGGCTGCCAGGGGTGACGGTATGCCGTCGGTGACCCATGGCACCGGCTGGTACGCCAGGGCCGAGGCGCCCGGATCGCGCCGGACCTTCGCCAGGACCCGCTCCGTCAGGGCGACGCCGTGCGCCGCGGTCTCTTCGGTTCCGTTGGTCGGCATGCGCCGCAATGTAGCGGCTGCTACCGACAGCGGTGGCCGGTCAGACCGCCGGGGGACGGTCCAGGATCAGATCCCCCGCCCGCTGGAGGACTTCGAGACGGGTACGGCCGTTGTGGTCGGCGGCCAGGGTGTGGCGGCCCACCGTCATGCAGAAGGCGAGCAGGCTGCGTGCCTCGACCTCGTCCGGGTCGGCGCAGAAGGTGCCGATCATCTCGCGCAGCAGGTCCATCCGCCGGTTGTCGACGCGGCGCAGCCGCTCGGCGACGGACGGGTCGCGGCGGGCCCAGTCCCGTACCGCCAGGTCGACCGGGAGCAGTTCGTCGGAGAAGGTCAGCAGGCCCGCGCGCTGGATTTTGGTCCTGGGGTCGCCGCCCTCCCGTTCGATCTGGGCGATCACCTCGTCGGTGCTCTCGCGCTCCCAGGTGTCCAGCATGGCCGTCAGCAGGGCGTCGCGGTCCGCGAAGTACCCGTAGAAACCGCCCTTGGTGACACCCAGCCGTTTGGCCAGCACCTCGACCCGGACGGCATCCGGGCCGCCGCCTTCGCCGAGCGCCCGCAGGCCCTCCGCCACCCAGCGGTCGCGCGGTGTGCGAGCTGCGCCCACGATGTGCTCCACCTCACTCGGTGCGTCGATATACGGTGCCGTATATCGCGCCTAGGGTTGTTCTGTACGCCAGCGTATAAGAGGGAGAGGGCGGACAGTGTCATGAGACTTCCCCGTACGGCCCATACCGAACGGCCGTGGCGTATCCACGCCATCGCCCCCGACTTCCGGGTCGAGGACGTGTGGTCCTTCCGCACCCCCGGCGCCGGTCCGGCCGACTTCCCCGTGATGCTCGGCGCCATGCGCGCGGACGGCGGTTTCGACTCGCAGCCGCCCGCCGTCCGGTTCCTCTTCGCCGTCCGCTGGAAGCTGGGCGCCCTGCTGGGCTGGGACCGGTCCGAGGCGGGCCTCGGCAGCCGCGTACGGTCCCTGCGCGAGCGGCTGCCGGACGACCTGCGGGACACGGCCGCCGTGCCGGAGCCCGGGGGCAGCCCGTTCACCCCCCTCTACGACCTGCCGGACGAGTCCGTCCGCGAGCTGGCGAACGGCACCGGCCACTCGCTGATGCATCTGGGGTGGGCCCCGGCGGCGGACGGCAGCGGCGAGTACGAGCTGCGGATGGCGGTCCTGGTGAAGCCCAACGGGCCCGCCGGGCGCTTCTACATGGCCCTGATCGCGCCGTTCCGGTACCTGGTCGTCTATCCGGCGCTGACCCGCAAGTGGGAGCGCGCCTGGCGGGAGCACGGGCGGGTGGACACGAGTGGGTGAGCACGGGCCGGCGGGCCCTCGGCGGCCGTAGGGTCGGAACAGACTCCGAGGAGGCCCCGATGCGCAGTGTCACCTACTCCGTGGGCATGTCCCTCGACGGCTACGCCGTCGGCCCCGACGGCGCATTCGACTGGACGGCACCGGACGAGGAGCTGTTCCGTTTCATCACCGACGAGTTCCGGGGGACCGGCGTCCAGCTGATGGGCCGGCGGCTCTACGAGACGATGCTGGTCTGGGAGACCGCCGACCAGGAACCTTCCCTCGACTTCTCCACCCGGGAGTGGGCCGCGCTCTGGAAGCGGGTGCCGAAAGTGGTGTTCTCCCGCACGCTGACGGAGGTCCGGGGCAACGCCCGCCTCGCCACCGGCGGTCTGGCGGAGGAGATCGGGCGGCTGCGGGCCGGGCCGGGGGAGGGCGAGATCGCCATCGGCGGTCCGACGCTCGCCGCCGAGGCGGCCGCCCTGGGGCTCATCGACGAGTACCGGATCAGAATCCATCCGGTCCTGGTCGGCGGCGGCCTGCCGTCCTTCCCCCGGCACGAGGACCGGGCGGACCTCGAACTCGTCGACTCCCGCACCTTCGGCTCCGGGGTCGTCCAGCTCCGCCACCGGGTGGTGCGGACGGGCGGCTGACGGGCGGCCTTGGCGAGTGGTGGTGCGCCGGGCCTTCAGGCGGGCCGGGCCGCCGGGACCACGTCCGCGACCACACACGACACATTGTCCGGCGCACCGCCGGCCAGCGCCCGGTCGATCAGGGCGGCGACCGCCTCCTCCGGGCCGGGCGCCCCGGTCAGCACCGTACGGACGGCGTCCTCCGGGACCACCGCCGCGAGCCCGTCGGAGGAGAGCAGCCAGCGGTCGCCGGGCCTGGCCTCCCGCAGCCGTACGTCCGGGGCCGCCGTGCTCCCGTCGAGGGCCTTCAGCAGCAGCCCGCGCGCGGGGTGGGAGGCCGCCTCCTCCTCGGTCAGGCCGCCCTCGTCGATCATCGACTGGACGATGGTGTGGTCGTGGGTGAGCCGGAACAGCGTGCCGTCGCGCAGCAGATGGGCCCGGGTGTCGCCGATATGGACCAGCGCGAGATACGAGCCCGCCAGGGCCATGGCGGTCAGGGTGGTGCCCGAGGGGCCGGTGCCGGGGCCGGTCTCGTCGCCGGTGCCGGTGCCGGTGCCGTCGTCGGTGAGGGTGCTGGTGCCGTCGTCGGTGCCGTCGTCGGTGAGGGTGCCCACCACCGCGTCGGCCCGGCGGACGGCGTCCTCCAGGGCGTTGAGCAACTGCCCGGCGTCCGGGGCGTCCACCGTGCCCGGTGCGCGCAGGGCCCGGACAGCCGCGGCGCTGGCGGGCGCGCCCCGGGAGCCGTAACCGTCGGCGACGGCCACCAGGCCCCCGGCGGCGTACACCGCGTCCTGATTGGCGGTACGGACCGGGCCGCGTTCGGTGGCCGCGGCATGGCGGATGGCCAGGGGTACGGCGCCGGGACGGGGGCTACGGGAATCCGGCGCGCCGCCGGGGGGCGTCCCGGGCCGGGCCTCCAGTTCGGCGGCGAGGAAGAGCGCCAGCTCGCCGCGGGCCGCGGTCTCCGCCTCCACCCGGGCCCAGTGGGCGCGTACGGCCCGGCCGGCCGCTGGCGGGTCGGATTCGTACAGCCCGCACACCTCCCGGATCCGGGCTCCCGGCATCCCGATCCGGCGCAGCCACGCCACCAGCCGGGCCGGTTCCACCTGGGAGGGGGCGTAGTAGCGGTAGCCGCTGTACGGATCGGTACGGGCCGGGCGCAGCAGCCCGAGGTCGTCGTAGCGGCGCAGGGCCCTCGGGGTGAGCCGGGTGGCGCGGGCGAACGCGCCGATCGTCAGCTCGCCGGGTGCGGGTGCTGGTGCTGGGGCCGGGTTCGAGGTCCGGGCCGGGGTTGCACCGGGGTTCGGGGCCGGGGCCGGGTTCCGGGCCGCGTCCGTCATGGTCGCCTCCTGATGCCGGGGGTGCCCGGGCTGCCCGGGTGTGCCGCGGATGCTGGTCCCTCCCCCCGGGGGAAGGTCAACCGGGGACGACGGCCGGGGCCTCGGGTGCGGGCGGCCCGGACGCGAGTGAGCGGTGGTGCGTCCTCGACCCCCGTACGAGGACGAACCACCGCTCACTCCCGTTCCTCCGGCTCCCGTCCTCCGGATTCGCGAGGGGCTGGATTCCCGGATCCCCCGTCCGCCCGGGACCCCCTGCTCCCCGTTCCTCCGGAGGACGGGGCGGACCGGAAGCCCGGATCCCCCGAGATCCTCGCGGACCCGTATTCCGGACTTCCGGCTTCCTGTTCCCCCGTTTCCCCCGTGCTCCCCCGTACTCCGGGACGCCCCACCTCTACGACCACCGGTCTACTTGCGGTTGTAGAGCCGCATCGTGATCGTCCCGAAGACTGTGATCAGCACTACCGCCCAGCCCAGCGACCAGGCGATGTCCGCCGCCGGCCATTCGCCCGCCATCAGTTCGCGCACCGCCGTGGCGACATGGGTCACCGGGCTGTTGTTCACGAACGCCTGGAGCCAGCCCGGCATGGTCTTCGGGTCGACGAAGACGTTGCTCAGGAAGGTCAGCGGGAAGATGACCATCATGCTGACGCCCATGACGGACTTCTCGGTGCGCAGCAGCAGCCCGAACATCGTCCACACCCAGGAGAAGGCGAACGCGAAGACGAGCAGCAGCGCCACCCCGAGGACCACTCCGACGAACCCGCCGTCCGGCCGGTAGCCGATCAGCATGCCGACGGCCAGCATGACGACGGACCCCAGGACATAGCGGACGAGGTCGCCGAGGAGATAGCCGACCATCGGAGCCGGCCGCCAGATCGGCAGGGTGCGGAAGCGGTCGAAGACGCCCTTGCTGATGTCGGTGTTGACCGCGACGCCCGTGTACATCGTGATCATCACAATGCTCATGGTCAGAATGCCGGGGAGCAGGAACTGGATGTACTCCTGCGTGGACCCGGCCAGCGCCCCTCCGAAGAGGTACGTGTACATCACGACCATCATGATCGGGAACGCCGTGACGTCGAACAGCTGCTCCGGCACATGTTTGATCTTGAGCATCGCGCGCCAGCCGAAGGTGACGGACGCCGATAGCGCCGATGGTCTCTGCGGGCGTTCCTGTCCTACCAGCAGAGCCGCCAGGTCCTCCGCCCTCGGGGTGTCCAGGACCAGGTCGTCGAGGTCCTTGGCGGTCGCGGTCTTCGTCGTCGCGGTGGTCATGCCGCTGCCCCCTTCGTGCCCGCAGCGGTGGTGCCGGCGTTCGTGTCACCGGCGGCGGTCCCGCCGGTGGTGGTGGTCCTGTCGGTCAGGGCGAGGAAGACCTCGTCCAGGCTGGGCTGGCCCAGCGAGAAGTTGTCGACGGTGATCCCGGCCCGGGACAGCTCCGCGAGCGCCCGGCCGGCGTGCTCGGCGGCGTCACCGCCCTCGTCGAGACCGCCCACCCGGGCGGTCAGCGCGACCGGGTCGGCATCGAGCTGGACCTCGCCGCCCAGCGCGGCGGCGAGCACCTTCTCCGCCTCGGGGCGCTGGTCCGCGTGGCGCAGGCGCAGATGGACGGTGCCGGAGCCGACGGACGCCTTCAGCTCGCCCTTGGTGCCCTCGGCGATCACTTTGCCGTGGTCGATGACGGCGATCCGGGACGCGAGCTGGTCGGCCTCGTCCAGATACTGCGTGGTCAGCAGGACGGTGGTGCCCTGGGCGACCACCGCGCGCACGATGTCCCACACCTGGCTGCGGCTGCGCGGGTCGAGACCGGTGGTGGGCTCGTCCAGGAAGAGCAGGTCCGGGGTGTTGAGGATGGACGCGGCGATGTCGATCCGCCGCCGCATGCCGCCGGAGTAGTTCTTGATCTGCCGGTCCGCGGCCTCGGAGAGGCCGAAGGCCTGGAGGAGTTGCTCGGCGCGGCCGCGGGCGGCCGCCTTGGAGTGGCCCAGCAGACGGGCCAGCAGCAGCAGGTTCTCCGTGCCCGTGAGGTCCTCGTCGACCGACGCGTACTGGCCGGTGAGGCTGACCCGGCTGCGTACCGTGTCCGCGTCCTTGACGACGTCCTTGCCGAAGATCCGGGCCTCTCCGTCGTCCGGCCGCAGCAGGGTGGCCAGCATCTTGACCGTGGTGGTCTTGCCGGCGCCGTTGGGTCCGAGGACGCCGTAGACCGTGCCGGCGGGGACGGTGAGATCCACGCCGTCGACGGCACGGTTCTCACCGAAGACCTTCACCAGGCCCCGGGTCTCGATGGCCAGTTCTGTACTCATTCGTTAGTCCTTGTATTCCTTGATGAATCGAAAACTTCTTCGGTGCCGCTGTGGAGGATTCGACTCATCCGGTGCGGGAAACTCATCGCCGCCGGGGTGTCCGCCGGGAAGTTTCGGGGGATCCGGCGACGGGCGAACGGGTTAAAAACGGTACCAAAGTAAAGAAAACTCTTGGGTGGGCCGGGGAAATCGGAGGTGCGGCGGCGTCGGGGGCAGGGGAATCGCGGTCCATCGCGGTCTACCGCGGTCAGGAATCGCGGTCTGTCGCGGTCAGGAGACGTACGGGCGGGCGGCCCGGGCCTCGCGCAGTGCCGTGCCCCACCAGCCGAGCTGGTCGAGCATCAGGGCGATCGAACGGTCACGGCCCGTCAGCGGCTCGTCGAGGAGGTTGATGGCCACCCCGTTGCGCAGGGTCACGGTGTGCAGCTCCGTGAAGACGGAGCGCAGATGCTCCACCGCATGGAGTCCGCACGAACCGTGCCCGTAGCTGACGAACGCGACCGGTTTGGCCTGCCACTCGTCGTACGCGAAGTCGATCGCCTGCTTCAGCGACGCCGGGTAGGAACGGTTGTACTCGGGAGTGACGACGACGAACGCCTCGGCGTCCGCGATCAGGCCCGTGAACGTCTGCATGGGCTTCGTCGTCCGGTCCGGATAGTGCGCCGGAAAGTCGAAGTCCAGCAGGTCGACGACGGTCAGCGCCAGATCCGCGCGGCCGGCGGCCCGCTCGGTGAACCACTGCGCGATCCGCCCGCCGATCCGGCCCTCACGCGTACTGCCGATGATCACGGCAACCCGCAGCGGAACCACGGTCTCCGCGGCCTCCTTCCCCGGTGGCGGGGCCTGCCGCTCACCCTCGTGCCAGGCCTCGGGGGTGTCCCAGTCCCACTCGCCCGGCGCCACCCACCAGCCGTCGGCCGTTTCGTGCGGCCCGTCCGTCCCGGGCTGCTGCGCGGCGTCCTGCCGGTCCTGTACCTGTTGCCGCGGCCGGTACGGGTCCGGCAACAGGTACGGGTGGTGGTGCCGCCGTCCTGCCCGGCTGGTCCCCCTGCTCATCCCCCGCTCGCCTCCTCTCCGCCGTCCCGCCGTTCCCGTTGACGCCCTTCACCCGGGAGGCGCGAGACGCGGTCGCGCGGCCGCCAGATCGGATCTGGCGGCCGCGGGCAAGGCCCTGGCGGGTGGCGGTGCCGGGCCGGTCAGGGCTCCCTGGTGTGGAAGACGTAGAACGCGGACACGCCCACCACCAGCGCGATGATCAGGCCCAGCCCGGAAGAGCTGAGGACGCTGTCGCCGGTCAGGCTGTGCAGAAAACCGACGGCGATACCGGCCAGCGCGCCGTACGCGGCGGCCCGCACCTCCTGGATCAGCGCGCCCTGGATCCGGCCGAGGCCGAAGGCCAGTCCGGTGAAGACGATGCCCGCGACCACGCCGTAGAGGACGTCCCACCAGGTCACGGGCGATCCGGTGCGGTGCAGAAAGCCCGCGTAGAAGCCGAAGAGGGCGCCGAAGGCGAGCGGGATCGCCCAGGAGAGCGAGCCGTGGTGGCGGGCGGGCAGTGCTGCTGGTGCGGCCATGGCGGACGCTCCTTCCGGCCCGGGGCCTGGCGCGGTTCCCGGCACGCCCGTCCTGGCGCGGGCTCGTCCTGGCACGGGTTCTCGGGCCCCGGCCTGCCGGTCCTGCTTCCCGGTCCTGCTCCCAGGGCACACCCGTGGATCCCGCCCGGCAACTCGTACGGGCGGCTCCGGCGACTTGTACGGGCGGTGGCCGCCGGGCAACTCGTACGGGCGGTCACCGGTCGCGCCCGGGGCCCGGGGCGCTTTCCCTGGAGAGGTGCGGAGCCTTCTGTCGACCGTCCTGATCGCCCTTGTCGCCGTACTGACCCCGCTGAGCGCGCTCGCCGTGTGGGCCGACCGGGAGATCGGCGACACCGACGGCTATGTCGCCGCGATGGCCCCGCTGGCCGGGGACCCGCGGGTGACGGAGGCGGTCGCGGACCGGATCACGGACGAGGTGGCGGCCGGGCTGGCGAGCCGGGCGGGAGCGTCCGGCGAGGGCGGCGGCGGGGACGACGGCGGGGCGGCGGGGGAGGGCGACGGCGGGGACGATAGCGGGGCGGCGGGGGACGCGGAGCTACGGGACCTGGTGCACGACGCCGTGCTCTCGTTCGCCGCGACCGGTGCGTACCGCACCGCCTGGAACACCGTGAACCAGGCCGCGCACACCGCCGTGGAGAACGCGCTGACCGGCTCCGACGGCAGAACGGCCAGTGTCGACCTGGCGCCGGTGGCGGAGGAGCTGAAGGCCCGGCTGAGTGCGGACGGCGTGCCGTACGCGGACCGGATCCCGGTCGGCGACACCAGGACGGTGGTCCTGGAGTCCGCGCAACTGGGTGCGGCACGCGGAGTGTTCGAAGCCCTTCAGCGCAGGAGTGCGGCGCTGCCGCTGCTGACGCTGTCGCTGGTGGTCTCGGCCCTGCTGCTGGCACCGCGCGGCGGGCCGCGCGGGGTGCCGGAAACGGCGCTGGCCCTGGCGGTGGGCGGGGCACTGCTGCTGGCCGCCGTCGCCCTCGCCCGCCATCTGGCGCTGGGGGACCCGCCGCTGAGGCTGAACCGGCCGGCCGCCGGGGCCGCCTTCGACGCGCTGACCGCGTCGCTGCGGCTGACGGCATGGGCGCTGATGGGGGGCGGGGTGCTGGTGGCGGCCCTGGCCGTCCGGAACCGCCGCCGGAGGCTGAGGGAGGCGCACGAAGTGCAGGTAGCGAGCGAGGCGAAGGAAGCGAACGAGGCGAACGGAGCCGACGGAGCGACCGCGGCGGCGGGGGCGGGGGCGGGGGCGGAAACGGAGGGAGGGACTCAAGAAGTGGCTACTTGATGCCACGGGCGACCGGGCGGGCCGGATGTCGCGGACACTGGTGTTCGACATCGCGGACGACCGAAGGGCTTCGTTACATGGACAGCGCCAGCGCCAGCGCCACCTCGACGGCGGCTGATGCCGCGGGGGACCAGGAGGAGCCGCTCCGCGACGATCCCGCCCGGCCCCGCCGCGGGGCCGGGCGCCGGGTCGCGGTGTGGCTCGCGGTGCTGCTGCTGATCGTGCCGACGGCCGTCGTCTCCTTCCGTGCCGCGGACACCGATGCGGTGACCCCGGTTCCGCAGCTCCTCGCCTTCCTGCCCTGGCTGCTGGTGCCCGCGGGCGCGGCGCTGCTGCTGGCGGCGCTGGCCCGCTGGATCCCGGGGCTGATCTGGGCCGCCGTGGTCCTCGCGATCACCGGCTGGTTCGTCCGGCCGTACGACATCGGGCTGGCGGACAAGCCGTCCGGCAAGGCGATCGCCAAGCTCGAAGTGCTCACCTCGAACGTCGAGTTCGGCAACGGCACCGAGGGCCTGCTGAAGCTGATCGAGAAGGAGCAGCCCGATCTGGTCTTTGTGACGGAGTGCGCCGAGGCCTGCTCGCAGGGCCTGGCGACCCGGATCCCGATGTCCGACTACCCCCACCGGAACGTGGTGGAGGGCAAGCTGGCCTTCGGCTCCGCGATCCTCAGCAAGTACCCGCTGAAGAAGGGCGCCGGTATCGAGTCCACCCTGGCGATGCCGGGCTCCGTCGCCACCATCGCGGGCCAGGAGGTCCAGGTCCAGCTTGCGCACCCGCTGCCGCCGGTGCCGAGCGGTATGGACGACTGGCATCGGGAGCTGGGCCGGATGAAGGAGTATGCGACGGGAGTGAAGGACGTTCCGACGATCTTCGCCGGAGACTTCAACGCGGGCCAGGACCATGCCGCCTTCCGGCGCATATTGGACGCGGGGAAGCTGCGCTCGGCCGCCGCGCTCGGCGGCGCGTCCCGGACGCCGTCCTGGCCGACGATGGTCGGCCGCCCGCTGGGCACTCAGATCGACCATGTGCTGATCAGCAAGGAGTTCTCGGTCCGCAAGGCCCGGTTCGTGGAGCTGGACAACACCGACCACCGTGCGCTGCTGACCGAGCTGGAGCTGCACGAGAAGAAGTAGGGGGAGGCGGCGGCCCGTTCCGTCCCGGCAGCCCGGCCGGTGCCTTGGGCATGGTTCCGGCCGGTGTACCAGCAGGCGGCTCAGTCGGTACCGGGCGGGGTGCGGCCACCGTGGGTGTCCAGATGGCGCTGGGCCAGCCGCTCCATCTCGCGGCGGTCCCGCTTGGTGGGGCGGCCCGCGCCCCGGTCGCGGACGGCCACCGGCGCCGTGAACTCCCTCGGCGGGGGCGGCGGGCTGTTGTCCTCGTAGCACGTGACCGCCACGGGCGCGCCCACCCGCTTGCGGATGATCTTCGAGACGGTGACCAGCCGCTCACGGCCCTCGTGGAAGAGGCGGACCCGGTCCCCCGGCTTGATGGCGGTCGCGGGCTTCACCCGCTCGCCGTTGATCCGGACGTGTCCGGCCTTGCAGGCGGCCGCCGCCTGGGACCGGGTCTTCGTCAGCCGCACCGACCAGATCCACACATCGACGCGTGCGGACTCGCCGGCCGGCGGCGGTGCGGTGGACTGACCCTGGGATGCCATGCCTCCGACCCTACGCCCGGGGAGGGCAGGAGCGGCGAGGGGTTTTCGCCCGCGGCGCACCGGGCGGCGCAGCGGGCGACGGGGCAGTGGCGCCCCGGGCGGCCGGGCCGTGCGCGCCGCCGGTGTCTGCGGTGGCTGGGTGTGCGGTGGCGGCGTACGGGAGCGGACCACCCGGTACGAGAGGTACGGGGTCCGGGCGCGGCTCCGGACCCCGTACCGCGCGGCGGGTCAGACGCCGATGTCCCGGCCGTCCTTGCGCCAGACCGCCACCACCGCCGGGCGGACCATCCGGCCCGGGCCGTCCGGCCAGACGCTCGCGGGCCGCTCGACCGAGGCACCGTCCACCTCGCCCGGGTGCTGTACCGCGACCAGGACCCGGCGGTCCTGGATCACCGGGCCGCAGGTCTCCGCGCCCTTCGGCACCGTCAGGAACTGCTTCAGCTCACCGCGCCGGTCACCGTGCACGGCGACCCCGAACAGGCCGTCGTGCGAGCCGAGCTGGTTGCCGTCCGTGGAGATCCACAGATTGCCGTGCGGGTCGAACGCCACATTGTCCGGGCAGGAGATCGGGCTGACCTTCTCCTTCGGGAAGCCCGCGTAGTAGGTCGCCGGGTCCTTCGGGTCGCCCGCCACCAGGAACAGCCGCCAGGCGAAACCGTCGCTCGCCGGATCGTCCCAGTGCTCGGCCAGTTCGAGGATCTGGCCGTGCTTGTTGAGGTTGCGCGGATTGGCCTCGTCCGCACCGGGCTTGCCCGCCTTGCCGCGGTCCGTGTTGTTGGTCAGCGCCAGATAGACCCGGCCGCTGCGCGGCGACGGCTCCACATCCTCCGGCCGGTCCATCTTGGTGGCGCCGACCTTGTCACCGGCGATCCGGGTGAAGACGTACACCTCCTCGGCGGTCATTCCCGGCACATGGGAGGTGTTGCCGGTCGCCAGGGGGATCCAGACACCCGAGCCGTCGAACTCGCCGTCGTTCGGCAGCTTTCCCGTGCCGTCGATCTCGGCCGCCGGGCTGTCGCCGGACAGCTTCGCCACATAGAGCGTGCCCTCGTCGAGGAGGGTGCGGTTGTGCTCGCGGGCCGCCCGCGAGCCGCCCTTCATCATCCGCTTCGAGGAGACGAACTTGTAGAAGTAGTCGAACCGCTCGTCGTCGCCCATGTAGACCACCGGACGGCCGTCGTCCGTCAGCCGGGGCTGCGCCGCCTCGTGCTTGAAGCGGCCCAGCGCGGTCCGCTTGCGGGGCGTGAAGTCCGGGTCGTACGGGTCCAGCTCGACGACCCAGCCGAAGCGGTGCGACTCGTTCGGCTCCTGCCGTACGTCGAAGCGCTTGTCGAACCGCTCCCACTTGCGCTCGGAGGCGCCGCCGCCGAGGCCGTACCGCTTGTCTGTGGTGCTGGAGGCGTTGGCGAAGTACTGGTTGAAGTTCTCCTCGCCGTGCAGCGTCGTTCCCCAGGGGGTCTCGCCGCCCGCGCAGTTGTTGAGCGTGCCGAGCACCCGCCGGCCGCTCGGGTCGGCCGAGGTCCGCAGCAGTGTGCCGCCCGCGGCCGGGCCGGTCATCTCGAACCGGTCGGTCGCCGTGAGCCGCCGGTTGAGCCGGTGCCGGGCGACCGGGGTCAGCCCGCCGGACTTCCGCTGCTCCTCGACCACGACGACCGACAGGCCGTGCGCGGCCCAGGCGATCTCCACCTGCTCGCGGGTCGGGTTCTCCGGGTCGTACCCCCGGAACATCAGCATCTCGTCCGTGTACTCGTGGTTGGCGACCAGCACCTGGCGGTCGCGCTCGCCCGGCAGCGGCAGCAGGGAGAGGAAGTCGTTGTTGTAGCCGAACTGCCCCGCCTGGGCCTTCGCCGACTGCCGCCGCTCGTCGAACTTCGGCGCCCCCCGCAGGATCGGGTCGCCCCAGCGGATCACCAGGCCCTGGGTATAGCCGTCGGGGACGGTGACCTTGTCGTCCTTGTTGGGCGCGACGGGCTCGAAGCGCAGCCCCCGGGCCCCGTCCCCGCCGCTTCCGGGTTTCCTTCCGTGTCCGTGTCGGTGGCCCCGGTGGTCCGCCGGGGCGGCCACCGCCCCGGCGCCCCCGCCGGACCCGGTGACGGTCGCCACCCCGGCCGCGGTGGCGACCGTCACCACGGCCGCGGCCCGCACCATCGAGCGGCGCGACAGGGCGCCCGCGATGATGTCACCGGCGTACTCGTTGCCGCTGGTGTTCGGGATCTCCTGGAAGCAGGCATCCCCGCAGCGGTAGCGGCAGGTCAGGGCGGACCGGCCACCCGCGTGCGGAGTGGCGCTCAACAACGGCAGCAGCTTGCGCACTTCGTCCTCCTCCGGCGCGCACCGCGCCGACAGCGTGTCGGAATATCTCCGGGCGTGACGTTAGGGGGGAACGTGTGCAAAGTGGCGGACGTCGGGTGAACGGCGGATGAATCCGGAACGTGCGTACGTCGCGTATCGGCCAGCCGGAACGGGGGCGGGAGGCGCGGGTCGCGCCGTACCGTACGGAGGGAATCGGCGGGTCCGGGTGGGGCCATGGGTGGCCGCTAACCTTACGTGTCCGCCCTGACCAGGACACCACCGGGACAGCCTGGCCCAAGCGCGGACAATCACCGCACTCGACTGATGCGAAAGGGCTCACCCATGGGCATTCGGAGTTTGCTGCGCAAGGTGTTCGGCCGTGACCGCTCGGAGCCCGGCGGTTCGGCGACGGTTCCGCCGCAGGCGGACCGGGCGGATTCGGCCACGGCGGCCACGGCGGCCACGGTGCCCGCCGCGGCGGCGCCCGCGGCCGAGGCGGGGGCCGAAGCGGCGGAGCGGCCCGCCGCGGACGCGGCCCCCGGGACCGGCGGGAACGGGACGGAATCCCCGGAGGAGCGGGCGGCGGACCTGGTGTCGGCGGCCTTCGACAAGCCGCGCCCGGCAACCGCCGCGGTCCCGGCGCAGACCCGCACCGAGCCGGTCGTTCCGGCGGTTGTTCCGACGGCGGCGGAGGGGGAACCGGCTGCGGTTGTTCCGGCCGCGGCGGAGGCGGCTGCCGTTCCGGAGGCGGATGCTGGTGAGTCGGCGGAGCCGGTGACCGCCGAGGCCGCCGCCGCTCCGGAGGAAGGTGCCGGTGAGTCCGGTGAGTCCGGTGAGCCGGTGACCGCCGAGGTTGCTGCCGCTCCGGAGGCGGAGGCGCCGTCCGAGCCCGAGCAGGAGCCCGTGGCCGAGGCTGTGGCGGCTACAGAGGCTCCGGAGGCTCCGGTGGCGGAGAGCGCTCCGGAGGAGACCGGTGCCGCTGTGGACGGTGAGCCCGCGGCCGAGGTTGCGGAGCCCGAGTCCGCACCTGCCGCGGTGGACGTGCCGGAGCCGGTCGTCACTGAGCCGGTCGTCACTGAGCCGGTCGCCGCCGAGCCCGAGCCCGTCGTGGCCGCCGTCGAGGAGACGGTGGTGGAGGCGGCTCCGGAGGCCGCGCCTGCCGCTGAGGAGCCGGAGCCCGAGCCCGAGTCGGAGCCGGAGGCTGCTGTCGAGGTTGCCGGGTCCGAGCCTGTTGCTGAGGCGTCCGTCCCGGTGGAGGCTGCGGAGGTTGCTCCGGCGGCTGCCGAGCCGGTGGTGGAGGCCGTCGAGGAGGCGGCCGAGGTTGCGGCTGCCGACGCCGGTGAACTCGCCCCGGTGGTGGAGGTGGCTCCGGAGGCCGCGCCTGCCGCTGAGGAGCCGGAGCCCGAGCCCGAGTCGGAGCCGGAGGCTGCTGTCGAGGTTGCCGGGTCCGAGCCTGTTGCTGAGGTGTCCGCCCCGGTGGAGACCGAGGAGGTTGCACCGGCCGCTGCCGAGCCGGTGGTGGCGGAAGCCGTTGCCGAGGAGGCCGTGGCGGTGGAGAGCGAGTCCGCCTCCGTCGTCGTGGCGGCCGAGGCGGCGCCCGAAGCCGCCGCGGACGAGCCGTCCGGCGATGAGCCGCAGGCCGCCGCAGAGGTCGTCGGCGAGAGCGCCGACGACGCCGGGGACCCCGTTCCCGTGGCGGTGGCGGCCGAGCCCGAGTCGGCCGCTGCCGAGCCCGAGCCCGAGCCCGAGACGGACACCGACACCGACACTGCCGTCGAGACGCCCGCGGCGCCCGCGGCGCCTGTCGTGATCGAGGACCACGAGCCCGTGGCCGTTCCGGAGGCCCCCGTGGCCCCCGTGGTCGCGGACACCGACGAGGCCACCCCCGCCCCCGCCGCGGTACCCGCGGCCCTCGCCGGGACGGCTGCCGCCGCTGCCGCGGCCGTCGGGCGGGCCGGGCTCGACGGGGTGCGGGCGCAGGTGTACCTGGTGCTCGACCGGTCCGGGTCGATGCGCGGGTACTTCAAGGACGGCAGCGCGCAGCGGCTCGGCGAGCAGGCGCTGGCGCTGGCCGCGCAGTTCGGGCGGGACCGGGTGCAGGTGGTGTTCTTCTCCACCGAGATCGACGGCACCGGCGAGCTGACCGGCGCCTCCTACGAGAACCGGATCGACGAGCTCCACGGTTCCCTCGGCCGGATGGGGCGGACCAACTACCACCTCGCCGTCGAGGAGGTCCTCGCGCTGCACGCCAAGGGCGACGACCCCGCCGCGCCCGCGTTCGTGGTGTTCCAGACCGACGGCGCGCCCGAGTCCCGTACCGCCGCCACCGCCGCGCTCACCGCGGCCGCCGGACGGCCGGTCTTCTGGCAGTTCGTGGCCTTCGGGGAGCACGACGCCAAGGCCTTCGACTATCTGCGGAAGGTCACCACGGAGGGCGCCGGCGGCCTCGCGAACGCGGGCTTCTTCCACGCGGGCCCGGCGCCGAAGGACCTCTCCGACGCCGAGCTGTACGACGGCCTGCTCAAGGTCTGGCGCCCCTGACGGCGCCGCGGACACCGCCCCTGCCCTCCTCCGCGGGGGCGGGCGGGCGTACCGGCAGGGACACGGTGACGGTCAGCCCGCCCGCCGGTCCCGGCCGGGCCGTCACCGATCCGCCGTGCGCCTCCGCGATGGAACGCACGATGGACAGGCCGAGGCCCGCGCCCGGACCCATCCGGTCGCGGCCCTCGCCCCGCCGGAAGGGCTCGAACAGGGCGGGCACATCCGCCGCCGGGATCACCGGACCGGTGTTCTCCACGGTCAGCACCCCGCCGGACAGGATCACGTCCACCGTGCCGTCCGGCACGTTGTAGGCCACCGCGTTCGCGACCAGATTGCGGACCAGCTGGGACAGCAGCGGGCGGTTGCCGCGGACCACCGGGGGCCGCCGTACGGACCGGCCCCGGATCCGCACCTCCCGGATCTCCGCCCGTACGTCGTGCCGGGCCGACTCCTCGGTCACCACGTCCGCCAGGTCGACGTCCTCGCACTGCTCCAGGCCGCGTTCGCCGCGCGCCAGCATCAGCAGCCCTTCCAGCAGCCGTTCGCTGCGGCGGTTGCTCTCCAGCAGGACCGCTCTGGTTGCCGCCGTCTCCTCCGGCGAGGCCGACGGGTCGAGACCGACCTGGATGGCGGTGCGCTGGGTGGCGAGCGGGGTACGGAGTTCGTGGGAGGCGTTGGCGATGAACCTGCGCTGGCTGTCGAACGCCCGCTCCAGTCGTCCCAGCAGTGCGTCCAGCGTCTCGCCCAGCTCCTTCAGCTCGTCGTCGGGACCGCCGTCGGGGCCGATGCGCTCGTGCAGGGTCCGGGCGGAGAGCTTGCGCGCCTTCGCCGTCATCGCATGCACCGGACGCAGCACCCGCCCGGCCGTCCACCAGCCGACGGCGACCGCGCACAACGCCGTCACCAGCAGCGCGGCGGCCGACCAGGAGAGCATCTGCCGGGACGCGGCGTCGCTGACGTTGTCGGTGAGCCGGTCGGCGAGGAGGGGGTCCAGCGACACCAGGGCGGGGGCGCTGTCCGTACCGCTCGTGGCACTGCCCGGGCCGCCGCCGTTGGTGGCGGTCTCGCGGTACTCCTTGAGCACCGACGGCAGATACTCCGACCGCTCGGCGATCGCCGCCGCCTCCGACTGCGTACCGGCGCTGGAGAGCAGATTGACCGTGGTCAGCAGGGCCCCGCCGAGGACCAGGAAGACCGCGCCGAAAGCCAGGGCGATCCGGGTCCTGGCCGACAGCGGGCGGACCAGCCGCCCGGGTATCCGCCGCCACCGCGGCCCGTTCACAGCGCGTACCCCGCGCCCTGCACCGTACGGATCGGCGACGGCTCGCCCAGCTTCGACCGCAGCTTGCTCATACAGACCCGGACCGCGCCCGTGAACGGGTCGGTGTGCGCGTCCCAGGCCCGCTCCAGCAGCTCCTCCGCCGAAACCAGGGCGCCGTCCGCCTCCAGCAGGATCTGGAGTACGGCGAACTCCTTCGGCGACAGGTCCAGCGGCCGTCCGTCGCGCTCGGCGGTCCTGCGGACGGTGTCGAGGAGGATGCCGTGGCGGGTCAGCCGGGGCGGTACCAGCCGGGCGCTGCGCCGTCGCAGGGCCCTGACCCGGGACACCAGCTCGGGGAAGTCGAAGGGCTTGCCCAGATAGTCGTCGGCGCCCAGGTCCAGCCCGGCCACCCGGTCCTCGGCCGCGGCGGCCGCGGTCAGCATCAGGATCCGGGTCCGGGAGCCGGTGTCGACGAGATGCCGGGCGACCTGGTCGCCGTGGACCCGCGGGAGGTCGCGGTCGAGGACGACGACGTCGTAGTCGTGCAGTCCGAGGTAGGCGAGCGCGGCGTCCCCGCTGTAGACGGTGTCCACGGCGAATCCGGCGCGCCGCAGCCCCGTGGCGATCAGCTCGGCCAGGACCTGCTCGTCCTCGGCGACGAGTATGCGCATGGCGCTGTCCCCATCCGTTCCTGTTTGCGGCTTGTCTCCCCCAAGGATGCGTCTTTCTACTCCGAACGGTGTTTCGCCGATGTTTCTCCCCGCCCGGTTCCGCCGCCGTTCCGCCGTCGTCCCGCTGTCGTCCCTGCTCGGAGCGGTCGGCCCGCGGCCGCAAAGGGGCACCCAAGCGGCATCGGAGCGGCATCGGAGGGGCGTTGTCAGTGGTGTGGTTCAGGATGGTGGGCATGACGAAGACCGCAGCCGATTACGCCTGGTTCCAGAGGGATTTCGCGAGCCTGGCCGTGGCGTACTGCTTCACCCTGGTCCGCGGGCTCACCCCGGCCGAGGCCGTCTCCCGGCTGGGAGGACGGCTCGGGGCGGAGGGCGAGCCGCCGGACCCGGGGATCACCGTGGTCGAGGAGGCGGCTCATGCCTACCACCGCCGGGTCGACGGGGCGCACGAGCTGATCGCCGTCACCACTCTCGGCCCCTGGACCCTGCTCATCGAACCGAACGGCTATCTGGGCTGTCTGGAGGAGCGGGCGCTGCCGGCCTCCGCGGGGGCGGTCTGGGTCTCCCACTACCGCAATGTGAACGCGGTCAGCTCCTTCCTCTGGGCGGAGGACGGGGAGCTGAGACTCCACTTCGACCCGCTGTTTCCCGAGGACCGCATGGGTGCCGCGCCCGATGCGCTCGTCGACGAGATGCGGCGGATCGGATTTGCGACGGAGGCGGCCGACGAGGGCGCCGACGACGGATACGACGACGACTTCGACGAGACGGCACCGTGCTCGGAGGGCGCCTTCGCGCTCGCGGAGCATCTGACCGGGGTCGCCGTCACTCCGGAGCTGTTGCGCGACACGGTCTTCGCCCGCGCCCTCGTCCCGGTGCGCTGAGCCGCATCGGGAAGGGAGGGAAAGGGGGAAGGGGGGAAGGGGGAAGGAAGCGAGGAAGGGAAGGGGAGCGCTCAGAGCTGCCAGGAGACCGGGGTCGCGGGGCGGTACGAGCAGTGCGCGCCCGTCGTGATGGAGTCGCGGAGATGGGCCGCCAGCTCCGGATGGAGACTGTCCAGTTTGCGTAGGGTGTCCCGGATCCGGGCCGTGACCGTCTTACGGGCGCGTTCGGCCTCGTCGCCCAGACGGCGGGTCCGGCCGCCGAGGCCGGCCGCCGTGCGCAGCTGGTCGAGGAGGGCCTGACGCTCCCGGGTGAACTCCGCGGCGCGGGCCGTGTCGCCGCGCTCCGCCGCGCGGTCGATCTCGTCGTCCAACTGCTCCAGGCGGGCCCGGTAGCGGGCCTTGGCCTCGTCGTCGAGGACCGGGTCGCCGCCGAGGCCGCGTGCCGCGATCACCTCGGCGCCGCCGTCGGGGGAGAGCAGCCGGACCGCCGGTATGTCACGGCCCGCGTGCGTCAGCAGGGTCCGCAGGTCCAGCAGGCCCTTGGCGTCCGGGACATGGGCGGACCGGCCCGCGAAGACCAGCTGCCAGACGGCCCCTTCCCGGCGGAACCGGGCACCGGCGGACGCGGCCGGAGCCGTACCGCCGGAACGGCCGGTGGAAGCGCTGGTGGAAGGAGCGACGGGGGTGCCGGCGGGCGTCACGGATGCCGTCCGTCCGGTGTCCGTACCGGCCGTCCGGCCCGCGGCACCGGGTGCTGTCGCGTCCCCCGGCGCGGTCCCGGGACGGCCGGGTGCACCGGCGGCCCCGGCCCCCGGCGCGACAGCTCGCGGGGCGGCGGCGGGCTCCCGGGCGGTGGCCGGTCCGGCGGCGGGCAGCAGATGTGTCAGGCCCAGCTCGCCCGCGTCCCGGCGGACCCGGGCCAGCAGTTCCGCGGGCGCCTCCGCGCCCAGGACACCGGCGAGTGCGGCCCGGGCCCGGACCGACCAGGGCCTGGCCCGCATCCGGTCGGCGTCCTGCCAGGCCGAGGTCAGAGCGGCTACGGCCGCCTCCCGGTCGCCCCGGGCGGCCTCCACGAGCCCCAGCCAGAGGTCCACCGGCCCGCCCAGGTCGCAGCCGTAGAAGGCGACGATCCACTCTCCCGAGTACGGCAGGAGGGCGGTCCGGGCGGCGTCGAGCCGGGCGGGGTCGCCGGAGACCGCCGCCGCCTGGGCGCGGAGCCGCATCCACAGCGCGGCGTAGAGCCGGGGCAGCGGCACCGGAAGCGCGGCCAGTTCGTCCTGCATACGCACCGCGAGGGCCGCGTCCCCGGTCTCGGCGGCCGTCACCCCGATCACCAGCTGGGGGAACGGGTGGTCGGTCGCCGTCATCCGGTCCACCTCGGCCGCGGCCTCGTCGAACCGGCCCTGGAGGATGTACATCGACCAGCGGACATAGGCGGTCACATACGAGTACGAGGAGTTCTCGCACTCCAGCGAGCCGAGTTCGCCGATGCCCCGGAGCGCGTCGTCGAACCGGCCGGTGAAGGCGGCGACGAGGGCGCCGTCCATGGCGCGGGCGAGTTCGAAGCGGCGCATGCCGGTCCGCTCGACGAGCGCGGCGAACTCCCGGTGCTGGTCGTGGTAGCGCGGATCGCCCAGCTCCAGCAGGCTGACCCAGCGCATCGACGAGGCGTGCAGCTCCATCTCGCGGTTCCGGGTGCGCTGGGCGACCAGCTCCATCTCGTCGGTGAGCGCGAGCCGTTCCTTCGCGGTGCCCAGGCCCCAGATCGCGTCGTGCCGGGCCCAGAGGGCGAAGGAGAAGAGCTGGTCGTCGCCGTTGCGGCGGGCGGTGTCGGTGAGCCGGAGCGCCAGTTCATGGGCCATGTCCTCGGACGAGGGCGGTACAGCGCTTCCCTCGCCGTCCGACAGGCTCCCGCCCGAAGCACCTCCGGCCGCCGCGCCCGCGTCCGTCGTGTCCGCGTCCGTCATGTCCCCGTCCGCCGGGGCGCCGCCGACCAGGGCGTCGTACGCCTCCGTCAGCAGACCGACCGTGAGCCGGCCCGCCCCGAGCGAGCTGGCGGCCCCGGAGTCGTACTGATGGAGGGTGATGGCGACCCGCGCCATCAGCGCCGGGTCCCCCGCGAGCCGGGCGTGGTCGGCGGCCCGCTCCAGCATCCGCCAGGACTGGACCGGATCGCCGCCCTGCCGCAGCTCGGTGGCGAGGTGCAGACAGATCAGCGCATACGGGCCGGGGTCACCCGACGCGACCTCCAGCGCCCGGCGGTAGTGGCCCACGGCCTCCTCGGTCGCCAGCCGCCCCGACGCGTCGCCGCCCGCCGCCACCAGCAGGGCGATCCGCTGCTTCGCCGGTATCTGATCGCCCGCCAGATACGCGTGCCGGGACAGCTCGGTGAGGATGATCCCCTCCTGGATGCCGGTGCAGTCGTCGGCGAGCCGGACGACGGCGGCGTGGCGCATCTGCCGCTGCTGCTCGTCCAGTTCCCCGTAGAGCGTCTCCCGGACCAGATCGTGGGCGAAGGTGTAGGTGCCGCCGCCGTGGGCCACGATCAGCTGGGCCGCGACGGCGCGTGCCAGCAGCCGGTCGGCGTGCGGCACGGGGATACCGGTGGCGGTGGCGAGCGCCGGGCGGTGGAACTCGGGCCCGATGACCGATGCCGTCCGCAGCAGGTCGACAACCTGCTCGGGCAGCGGTTCGAGGCGCCGCCGGACGGCCTCGCGCACCCCGGGGGCGATGCTGCCGGGGGTGACCGTCGCCCCGGGCGGGCCCCCGATGCCGGCCCCGGCCCCGGCACTCGCTCCGGCGCCGAATCCGGGCCCGAAGCCGGTCAGGGAGCCGGGGGGCGGGGCCGGGAGGTCGGGGCCTTCGCCCAGCCAGTTCCGTACGGTCTGCTCGATGAAGAAGGGGTTGCCGCCGGAGCTGCGGTGCACTTCGTCGACCAGCTTGTCGTCGGGCTCGCCGCCCGCGAACAGGGCGATCAGCGCGGCCACGCCGTCCCGGTCGAGCCCGGTGAGCCGCAGGGTCGACGAGGCGCGGGAGGCCAGCGGCAGCAGCAGCGGGCGCAGCGGATGCTCGGGGGCCTCCACCTCGGCGTCCCGGAAGGCGCCGACCAGCAGGATCCGCTCGTACCAGGTGTGCTGGGCGGCGAAGGCGAGCAGGCGGACGGTCGCCGGGTCGGCCCAGTGCAGATCGTCGAGTACGACCACGAGCGGCCGCTGCTGCGCCGCCGTGACCAGGGCCGTCGTCACGGCGTCGTAGAGCGGGAAGGCCTCGGGGGCCTCCACGGGCATGGGCTTGCGCACTCCGGGGTCCTCGCCGAGGACGGCCGCGAGCCGCCCGCCCGCCGCCTCCTCCACGGCGTCCCAGCCGGTGCCGACGGCCCGTCGCAGCGCCCGCAGCACCTGGACCCAGGGCCAGTATCCGGGGGCGCTGTCGGACTCCCAGCAGGTACCGCTGAGCACCAGGGCGCCGTGCCGCCGCGCCTCGTGGGCGGCCTCGGTGACAAGGGACGTCTTGCCGATTCCGGCTTCGCCCGTGACCAGCACCAGGCCGCCGTGGCTCTCCGCCGCCCGGCCTATCTCGGCCCTCAGCACGGCGATCGGGTGGGCACGTCCGATGAGTGCAGTGGTCATGCCCCAAACGATAGGAGCCGGGTCCGACATTCAGCAGGGGTTAACGGCCGCGGTGATGTCGGAGGCGGTGCCGTCCGTCATCATCGCGGCCGGGTCCCCGGCCGCCGGGGCGGTCAGGCCCGCGGCAGTCCGGCAAGCGCCGTACCAGCGCCGTTCCCGTCCGGGCCGCCGAACGCGCCGTCGAACGCGGCGAATCCGGGGGCCTCGTCGGCCCCGCCGTCCGCCCGGGCCCGGAAGGCCGCCGTCATCGCCCGGGCCAGCTGGCCGCCCGCGCGCACGATCCGGTTCGGCAGGGTGTCCGTCAGCGGGTCGCCGCTGCCGCCCCAGTCCTCGGAGGCCGCGTAGACGCCGGTCGGCACGGTCTCGGTGCGCAGATAGGTGAAGAGCGGCCGCATCGCGTGCTCCAGCACCAGGGAGTGCCGGGCGGTGCCGCCGGTCGCCCCGATGAGCACCGGCTTGCCGGTCAGCGCGTCCGGCTCGATCAGATCGAAGAACGACTTGAAAAGGCCGCTGTACGAGGCGGAGAAGACCGGGGTGACCGCGATCAGCCCGTCGGCCCCGGTCACCGCTTCCACGGCCGCTTCGAGTGCGGGCGGCGGAAAGCCGGTGACGAGGTTGTTGGCGATGGGCACGGCCAGGTCGCGCAGTTCGACCACCCGGACCTCGACGTCCGGCGTCCCGGCGGTCTCCGCCAGGGAACGGCGTACGGCCTCGGTCAGCCGGTCGGCGAGCAGTCTGGTCGACGACGGCACGCTCAGTCCGGCCGAGACGACCACCAGCTTCATGGTCATGTCCTCTTCTCCTTCTCGTATTGCTTGCTACGGGCCTGCTTGCTACGGGCCCTGGCGGGCCGGGCGGGGGCTACCGCCGGGCGGGGCGGGGCCGGGCGGGCACGCATGGCCCGCCCCGACCCGCCCCGGCCGCCTTCCGGTTCAGGCCGCGTCGGCCCCGGTGACGGCGGGGTGCAGCGGCGCGGTCTCCGGTACGCCCTCGGGCCGCAGCGCCGCGAACTCCTTCCGCAGCACCGGCACGACCTCCTCGCCGAGGATGTCGAGCTGCTCCAGCACGGTCTTCAGGGGCAGTCCGGCGTGGTCCATCAGGAACAGCTGCCGCTGGTAGTCCCCGACGCCCTCACGGAACGACAGGGTCCGCTCGATCACCTGCTGGGGCGAACCGACGGTCAGCGGGGTCTGCTCGCTGAAGTCCTCCAGGGACGGGCCGTGGCCGTAGACCGGCGCGTTGTCGAAGTACGGGCGGAACTCCCGTACCGCGTCCTGCGAGTTCTTCCGCATGAACACCTGTCCGCCGAGCCCGACGATGGCCTGCTCGGGCGTGCCGTGCCCGTAGTGCGCGTACCGCTTGCGGTACAGCTCGACCATCTTCCTGGTGTGGGACATGGGCCAGAAGATGTTGTTGTGGAAGAAGCCGTCTCCGTAGTACGCGGCCTGCTCGGCGATCTCCGGGGAGCGGATGGAGCCGTGCCAGACGAACGGCGGCACGCCGTCCAGCGGGCGCGGGGTCGAGGTGAACGACTGGAGCGGGCTGCGGAACTTGCCCTCCCAGTCGACCACGTCCTCCCTCCACATCCTGTGGAGGAGTGCGTAGTTCTCGATGGCGAGCGGGATGCCCTGGCGGATGTCCTGCCCGAACCACGGATAGACCGGTCCGGTGTTGCCGCGGCCCATCATCAGGTCCACCCGGCCGTCGGCCAGATGCTGGAGGTAGGCGTAGTCCTCGGCGATCTTCACCGGGTCGTTGGTGGTGATCAGGGTCGTCGAGGTGGACAGGATCAGCTTCTCCGTGCGCGCCGCGACATAGCCGAGCAGGGTCGTCGGCGACGACGGCACGAAGGGCGGGTTGTGGTGCTCGCCGGTGGCGAAGACGTCCAGCCCGACCTCCTCAGCCTTCTGCGCGATGGCCACGGTCGCCTTGATCCGCTCGTACTCGGTCGGCGTGCTGCCGTTGGTCGGGTCGGTCGTGACATCACCGACGGTGAAGATGCCGAACTGCATGGCGCTCGCCTCCCGGCTGCGGTCTCTTCGAAGGGCCGGCGGGCTTCCTTCGGAGGAGTATTGGTTGAACGTTGAACTAACCCTATCAACGGGTCCCCCCAACGGTCTATTCCAGCCTTGCTCAGACCCCTGCCCCGGCGCTTGTCACACGCCTGTCACCAGCAGTTTCGCCACCGAGAGCAGTCCCCGGACGGTGGCCGGCGGCAGCCCTTCGAGATCCCAGAAGCGGTACGGAGCCTGCTGCTCCCGCGGAACGACGACCACCTGGTCCGGCCGTATCCCGGCCGATTCCGCCAGCGCGTCCGGATCGGCCGCTCCGGACCGCAGCCCCTCGGTCACCACCAGCAACAGCCGGTCCCACTGCTCGTCGCGGCCGGACCGCCGCAGCTCGGCCAGGGTCCGGTCGGCCTCCGCCATCTCCCCGCTCCGGCCGTACACCAGCAGCCGGTCCGTATGGTTCAGCACCACCGCCGCGCTCCCGTCGAGCGCGCCCGCCCAGTCCGTCAGAACGAAGGAGTAGTACGGCGCGGTCAGCGCCAGCACCCTCATGTACTCCTGTGGGTGGCTCGGATTCACCCGGAAGGTCCGGTAGCGGTGGTGCGCCACCACTTCGAGACCGGCCGGGAGGGCCGTCGTACGCGCCCTGATCTCCTCGTACGAGGCCCCGTCCGGCAGCCCCGCGAACTCCTTCCACGACGCCGGATTCCGCCCCGCCACCAGACACTGCTCCAGCGCACCCTCGACCGGCGAGCCGTCCAGCGCCAGCACCGGCTCCCCGCGCACCGCGGCCAGCACCGAGCCGAGCGCGACCGTGAAACCGGCCCGGCCGTCGTACATCCGGCCCCCGGCCAGCGTCACCCGGAGCCCGTGCGGCAGCGGCGCCCGCAGCGACTCCAGCAGCGCCCGGTCCTCGGCCCGGCGCGGGCCCCCGCGCCCCTGGAACCGGCCCAGTCTGATCAGCCCGTGCCGGAGCGCGGAGCGCGGCGGCACCAGCTCCGGCCTGCCGTCCGGCACGGCGGGGACGCCGGGCCCGGCGCCCTCCGGCCCGCCCGCGGGCCCCGGGCGGGCCAGGAGCGTGGTGCCCGGCCCGGAAGGCGGTGCGGACGACGTCGCCCCCGTCCCGCCCGTGTGCTGCACCTGGTGCATCGCCAGATAGCGGGACAGCAGATCGGCCAGCTCACCCGCGGTGGGCCGGTTCGCGGGATCGGGGTCCAGACAGCGCAGCACCGTCGAGCGCAGCAGGTCCCAGGTGCCGCCCTGCCATTTGTGCATGCCTTCCGGCAGCTCCCGCACCGAATCCCCGACCCGGGTGCTGATGATCTGGAGCAGCTCGCCCAGCGCGTGCACCGTGTCCGCGGGCACCGGCACCGGGCCGGTCCCCGCGTACTCCCCGTCGATCGCGCAGTCCGACAGATCGCCCAGCACGATCGACCGGCGGAGTACGAACACGCTGTCCGCGGCCAGCGACGCCGGGACCAGCCCGTTCACCAGGCAGACATCGACGGCGCTGGCGAGCTGCCAGGCCGCGAAGAGCCCCGGCAGGGTGCCGAACGGCGGCCGGCCCGTATAGGCCGCTTCGTCCACCAGATCACTGATCCGGGGCGGCTGGGCGGCCGGCTCGTCGTCCTCGGCGACCGGGGACATCGCCAGCCACGGTGTGGTGCCCTCCGTGCCCCGGCCCAGCAGCACCGGCGCATAGCGGCCGTCGAGCCGGGTGAGTGCCTCCGCCTCCGTATCGAGCAGCCGGGCCGTGGCCGCGGGCTGGTCGGGCCGCGGTACGCGCACCACCACCGCCCGCTGCTGCCCGTCCTGCCCCCGGTAGACCAGGGTCCGCCGGCCCGGGCGCCAGCCGGTCAGCCGGTACGGGCCGAGCCGCTCCGGATCCTCCGGGCGCAGCGGCCGCCAGCCGCCGTGCCCCACCGCGGTCTCCGGCGACGAGGCGAGATTCGACGGCGGGGCGATCCGGCGCGCCGAGGAGTCCAGCGGCACCCCGAACCGGCTCAGCAGCTTCTGCTCGACATGGGTGAACGGGCGCCGTCCCGCGGGCAGGTCGGCATGGCCCGAGGGGTGTGCCAGCCAGGCCGGGAAGTCCGGGGAACGGCCCGCCAGCAGCTCCAGCCTGCGCCCGATCCGGCGGCCCGTCAGCAGCAGTTCGGCCTGTGGCACCGCGTCCAGCAGCGCGGCCTTCGACTCCTCCGTGAAGTCGAAGATCCGGTGTTTGGCCGGGAGCGGGTCCCCGGCCGGGACCGGTGCCGGATGCGGCCGGATCAGCCCGCCCAGGAACACCTCCGCCAGATGCGAGGTGTCGGCCCGCCACGGCACGGCCTCCTGCACCAGCCGCATCACCGGCACCGACAGCGGTGCCACGGCGGCCAGATGCGCCGCGAGCCGGTACGCCTCCGGGGTCGCCGCGTCCCGGAAGTGCTGCGCACCGGCCGGTACCGCCGACGCGGAGACCGGGCCCCGCACACTGGGCCGGGCCAGCAGCGGCAGTTCGGCCGTCGCCCCCGGCGACACCAGCAGCCTCGACCAGCGCGCCAGCGACGGCGGGGTGGCCTCCAGAACGGGCACGGGCACCCCGTCGAAAACGGTGAGACCGCGCGGCAGCACCGGATCGGCGATCTCCCAGGAGGTGTTGGCGCCACCGGTGGCCCGGGTGGTCACCAGCCAGCGGTCCGCCTGGACGCCCGACGCCTCCCACATCTCCGGCGGCAGGGTGTGGACCACCGCGACCGGGCCCCGGGCCGCCCAGGACCGCAGCAGCGCATGCATGCTCCCGGTGCGCCACGCCGTCCCCATACCGTCGCTGACGACCAGCACCAGGGTCCGGCCCGAGGGGTCGTTCACCCCGGTCAGCGGCAGTTCCGAACTGTCCTCCCGGAACGGCCGGGCCCGCAGCCGCGGGCCGCCGCGGGCCCGGCTGTCGAGTCCGTGGACCCGCAGCGAGGCGAAGGCCCCGAGCCGGACCAGCAGCCCGCGGAGTTCGGCCCCGAGCCGGTGCCACAGCAGCATCGAGAGACCGTCGTCGACCAGCAGCACCAGCCGCAGCCAGCGCTCCCGCACCGGCCGCTGGACCACATCGGGGACCCGGGTCTCGGCGAGCGCGGCGACCGTCCGCTCGACGTCGATCTCCAGCTTGTCGGGGCTGGCCCGGCGGCGGCGCAGCGGACGCAGCGCGCGGCCCAGCTCCAGCTGGTCGGCGAGGGCCTTGCTCTCGGGCACCAGTACCGGCAGCGCGCGCCGGGGCCGTCCGGGCGGCGGGGCGGACCGCCGCGCCTCCGCCTCGGGCGCGGCCCGCGGCACCGGCCGCTGCCGGGCGGCCGCGTAGAGCGCCGGAGCGTCGATCCGGGGGCCGTCGGACTCCTCGTCCCCGGCCGCCGGGGCCCGGTCGGGCCCGTCCCCCGCCGGTTCGGTCCCGGCGGGCGGCGGCGCGGCGGCCGCGGGGGCGGCGAGCGGGGCGTCGGGGGCGGCCGCGGGCAGCAGCCGGGCCAGCCAGAGCACATCGAGTACCTGCTCCGCGTCCAGCTCCCGCCCGGCCGCCCGCAGCACCCCGAGCAGCTCCCCGAGCCGCGCCCCGGGCTCGGGGGCGGCCGCGGGGGCGGGGACCGGTTCGGGTCCTGGACGCTCCTCCGTCATCTCCGGCCCCCGCCCGCCTACATGGACCCGGTCAGCTGGTGGAGCACCGCGTCGAGGAGGCCGTCCGCGTCCAGGTCGACACCGCCCACCCGCAGGAAGACCGCGTTCAGCAACTGGTCGGTGGCCAGCTCGCCGGGTGCCCGGCGGCGCAGGAACGTCTCGATCAGATCGTCCGCCTCGCCGAGTGCCGGTTCGCCGAGATGGGCCGCGACGATCGCCCGGAGCTGCTCCTCGTCCGGTACCGGCAGATACAGCCGCACACAGCGCCGCAGGAACGCGGGCGGGAAGTCGCGTTCGCCGTTGCTGGTGATGACGACGACCGGGAACTCCTCGCACTGGACGATCCCCCGGTGGACCAGGACCGTCCCGTTCCGGTCGGCGGTCTGGACCTCGACATCGGCGAACTCCTCCGGCAGCCGGGTCAGCTCCGGGATGTCGAAGACCCCCTCCTCGAAGACCGTCAGCAGATCGTTCGGCAGGTCGACATCGCCCTTGTCCATCTCGTCGACCAGAAGCGCCCGTGGGCGGGGCGACGGCACCAGGGCCGTACCGAGCGGGCCGAGCCGGATGAACGTACCGATGGACGGCTCCGTCCCGCCGCCCTCGCCACTATCGCCTCCGGTTCCGCCTCCGCCTCCGGTTCCGATGCCGGTTCCGTCTCCGGTGCCGGTTCCGGGATCGGCCGCGGCACCGGAACCGCCGCCGTCCGGGTCCCCGGCGGAGCCGGACCCGCGGTCCCGGTGCAGCGTCGTCTCCCGGAGCCGTCCGATCGCGTCGTACTGGTAGAGCGCGTCCCGGACGGTCGAACGGCTGTTGACCGGCCAGCGCAGCAGCTCGCCGAGCCGGAGTTCATGGGCGACGGCCCGCGCCAGCGAGGATTTCCCGGTCCCGGCCGGGCCGGTGACCAGCAGCGGACGACGCAGGTGGAGCGCCGCGTTCACCACGTCGGCATGCTTCGGCTGGATGAGGTACGGCAGCGCCGACCGGCCGTCCGGCCCGGTCGCCCCCTCCCCGGACGCCTGCCCGGGGTTCGTGTCGGCCCCCGGGCCGTCCGCCCGGACGGCCGGGGTGAAGCGGCGCCACGGCGGCGCGGCCGGGAAGTCGACGGACCGGGCCCGGCCGTTGCCGCGGAACAGCCGCCAGTCCCCGCCGCTGCCGTTGCCGCTGCCGGATGCCCCGGCCACCGGTCCGGATCCTGCCGCTGGGGTGTTCATGCGCTCTCCACGGGTTCGGACAGATGGAGCCGGGGCACGGTGCGGTCGGCGTCGGCCCAGGCCAGCACGGGCCGCCCCGGATACTCCCGGGGCAGGTACATCGTCTTGGCCCGGTAGGACCGGACCCCTTCGGGCAGTTCGCGGGTGGCGACCCGGGCCATCTGCCCCGCGGCATGGGAGGTCTCCCCGCCCTTCCGGTCCCACATCACCACGGGCACCCCCACGGCCAGACAGAGCTGCACGATCTCGTCCCGCAGTCCGGCGGGCACCTCCACCGACACCCGTACCGCGTCGAGCCGCTCCATCAGCGTGCCGTAGATCTCCCGGCGGCCCAAGCCCCCGTCCGAGAAGACCAGCGTCGTGCCGGAGTCCAACTGCTGCCACCGGCGCCGCCATTCGGGCAGGAAGCGCTCGTGGCGGCGGAGGAGTTCGGGGCAGTTCACCACCAGCGGGAACTCCGCGCCCAGCATCCCCGGCACCAGATCGCCCGGACCCATCCCCTCCCATTCGTCGATGGGCAGGTTCAGCCCCGACGGATCCACCAGCACCTCCACCATCGGCTGCTGTTCGGCGACCGACGCCGGGTCGAGGGACTCCAGCACGCGCAGCAGCTCCCGCGCCGCCTCGGGACCGGTGTACGGGACGGCTGCCGACGCCGACACCTGGCGGGGGCCGGCGCCCTCGTCGCACCAGATGCGCAGCCGGTAGCGCTCAAGGTCCTGCCGGGTCACCTGTACCAGGACCCTGACCCGGGCCCGGCGGCCGCGCATCGCCCGCTGCCACTCCTTGGCGTCGATCCGGCGCTCCCCCAGCGCCGAGCGCGGAATGCCCAGCCGGACCGCGACCGAGTCCGACCAGATCCGGAACCGGGCGCACTGCGGCGCCGAACAGAGCACGGCCAGATACTCGACGACCCGCAGCAGCGCGGGTACCCGGGGCCCGTAGCCGTCGGAGCGGCTGTCGCCGTGCAGGGTCTCCAGATGGTCGATCAGCTCGTCGAGCGTCGGTGTCCAGCCCGCCGGGTCCGCCTCCTGGCCGGGGGAGTCCTGCGTACCGTGCGAGTCGCGGGAGCCCCGGGAGCCGTGGGGTCCGGGCGCGCCGTCCGGCGGCTGTGGTTCCCGTGGTCCGTGCGGTCCGTGCGGCCGGACGTCCTCCGCAGCCCCGGGCACCGCGCAGTCGTACCCCGTGCCGCCCTCCGGCCCCGGCCCCGGCTCCGGCCCTTGCTCCGGAAGGGGACCGCGCACCCACTGGGGCCGCAGCGGGGCGGCCATGGGGAGTGCGGCCCGGGCCGCCTCGGCGAAGCGGGACCGTACCGGCGTTTCGGTCTCGTGGAGCAGCCGGTGCAGCCTGCGGTGCTCCTCCGGGGAGAGCAGCCTGGGCACCGGCGACAGCGCCCCGGCCGCCAGCAGCCGGTCCGTCGAGCCCGGGTCCGTATGCCGGGTGGTCTCGGAGAAGGCCGCCAGCGCCCGGGGCTCCCGGAGCAGGAACTCCGCGAACTCCTCCGCCGACGGCGCCATGATCTGGCTGGGCACCCGGAGCCCGAAGATCTTCGCCAGCCTTGCGCCGTGCTCGGCCCGGCTGTTGGCCGACGGCATCAGGTCGTAGAGCGCCTGGGAGAGCAGTACGGCGGCCGGGTCGTCCTTCTCGACGGCGGCCGGCCGGGCCGGGGGCAGCGCGCCCACCGCCCGCAGTTCGGCTTCGATCCGCTGCCAGGGGATGCACCAGCTCCGCCGGACCAGATGCTGGGGGCTGTACGCCTCGGGCCCGCCGTCCGGGCCCGGCGGCGGCATGTAGTGCGCCACGACCAGGCCGACGAACGCGGTGTCGTCCTTCGACCAGAGCGGGCCGCCGCTGAAGCCGCGGTCCACGGCCATGCCGGTGGCGGCTCCGTCGACATAGCCGATGTCCGGGCCGACATGGCCGACCGTCGCGTCCGCGAAGGTGCCGGGCCGTGCGGTGCCGTGCCAGAGCCGGACCTGCTGACCGGCCTCCATTTCCTCCAGCGCCGGGCCTCGCCCGACGGTGGTCTTTCTGCCGCCGTCGGTGCTCGGCGGCGGGAAGCGCAGCACGGCCAGGTCGCCCAGCCACTCCCGGGCGCCCGGCGGCACGGGCCCGCTGCCTTTCCGGGGGCGCGGCGGTATCCAGTGGGCGACCCGGGCGGTGCAGGTGTCCCGGCCGCCCCGGGGGCCGGGAACGGTCAGGGCGATCTCGACCGGTCCGGGCACCCGGGTTTCGAACATGGCCCGGCCCAGTGCGTCGTTGATGACATGAGCGCAGGTCAGAACGGTGTCGGGGGCCAGAAAGAGTCCGCCGCCCGCGGTCTTGCCGTCATCGTCGCGGCGGATGCTTGCCAGACAGCCGAGCGGATCCTTGGTGGTCTCCGGCGTCCCCCGCAGAAACCAGCCCATCGGTCACTCCGGTCCGGCGGCCGTGTCCGTCCGAGCCCCCGTGCCGGTGCCGGTGCCCGTGTCCTGCCCGTTCTGCCGGTCCTGCCGGTTCTGCCGGTCCTGCCGGTCCTGCCGGTCCTGCTGCCCGGGGTACCAGACGGCGGTGACGGTGAGATGTGCCTGACCCGTTCCCCCGACGATGCCGAGCTTCAGATCCTGGCCGACCTGCGCGCCGAAGACCACGCTGACCTCGGACGGCGGCTGCGGGACGGAGGTGACGGTGTGGTGGACCTCCTCCAGCAGCGCTCCCACCGGCCGCAGGGCGCCGCGGAGCGTGCCGCCCACATAGGAGGCGAACCGGCCGGAGGCCCGCCGGTCCCCGCTTCCGCCGTCGCCGTCATCGCCCGCGCCGGGGTCCCGGTCCCGGTCCCGGTCCCCGCGGGCGACCGGAACCGCCGGGCCCATGCCCGCCGGGAGGTCGTCGTCCTCGTCCGGTCCGTACGACGGGGTGTCGGGCTCGTCGGCCGGCTCCGGAACCTCCGGTGCCGTGACGGCCAACGGGCCGGGCGCGAGCAGGAACCGGACGGGCGTACCGTCCTCGAACTGGAACTCCGCGGAATGGGCCACGCGCACATTGTGCCCAGTGGCCCGTGCCCGGACCCATGAGTTCGGACAACTCGTCGCGTCGCGCACCGGGTTGACCGCCCTTCTCCCCATAGGAACCGCCGGGGCCGCCGGTCCGGCCGGTTCAGCCGGTTCAGCCGGACGGGGTGCCCGCGGCGCCGGGGAACAGCATCCGGAAGGTATCCGCCGACTCCGTACCGGAGCGTCCGAACGGTGCGTCGAAATCCCAGACCAGGAAGAGCAGAAAGGCGATCAGAGCGCTGAAGAAGCCCGCAAGCAGCAACTCCTGGTAGCTGCGGCCGATGTTCATCGTGAAGATCAGCCCGACCGTCACCAGCGCGCCGATGATCAGCCCGAACCACACCACTCCCGGCAGGGTGGCTGCGGCGTTCTGGATCCGGGCGTTCCGGGCTTCGTCCGTGATCGCCACCCGGTCCAGCATGGGCTGGTAGGCCTGGGACTGGAGTTCGCCCCGGGGCGCGTGCGAGGCGACATCGTCCCGGATCTCGTCGATCAGCTCCGCCCCCCGGTCGTTGACGTCCTCACCGTCGACCATCCGGGGCCACTCCTGATGGACGACATGGGAGACGTAGTCGTCGACGTCGTTGGAGAGGCGGGCCCGGTAGTCGGCGGGGAAGACCTCGGCGCGCTGCACCAGTTCGTGCAGGGCCTGGGCCTCGCGCCGGACCTCGTCCTGGGCGGCGCTGCGGGCCTCCCAGACGCCCGCGATGGCCAGGCCGAGGACGATCGCGTAGACCACACCGACCATCATCGTCATGTATTCGAGGACGTCCGGAGTCTCCACCCCGTCCTGGCCGAACTCCTCACCTCTGGCTTCCTTCAGGCTCCGTCTGCGCTGGTTGAGGAGGGTGACGGCGACGACGACCGCGGTGGCCGCGGCCATGACGATTCCGAGGACCAGCCATTCGGACATGGGGTGTCTCCCGTTTCAGCGGCTCCGCCGCGGCTTCAGCAGCGCGGCGGCGAGTACGGCCGGGGTGGTGGTGACCAGCACCAGAACGACGAGGGGCAGGCCCTCGCGGTCGGTCTGCGACGCGGGCGGCCGGTAGGCGGGCAGGTCCTGGGCGACCGGGACGGGCCTGACGGGCTTGCGCGAAGGGGTGGGCGCGGGCTTCGGCGGCGGAGTGCGCCGGACCACGGGCGGCGGTACGGGGGCGGGCGCGGCGATCCGCTCGGGCTCGGGCGCGGGCCGGGGCGGGGGCGCCGGAGGACGCGGCTTCGGGCTCGGCGTCGGCGTCGGTGCGGGTGTGGGGGCCGGGGTGGGACTCGGCGTGGGGGTGGGCGTGGGGGTGGGTGTGGGCGTCGGGGTAGGCGTCGGGGTGGGGGTGGGCGAGGGGGTCGGCTTCGGTGGCTTCGTGGGTTTGGGCGGCTTTGTGGGTTTGGGCGGCTTGGGGCAGTGCGTCAGTAACCGCAGCCGGATCGTCACCGAGATCCGCGGCGGGAACGGCCCGGTCGCCGAGACCTGCGCGGAGAGGCAGATCAGCCCCGGCACGGTGAGTCCCACCCGGGTGCCGACGGAGAACGAGGGCGGGGGCTGCGGGATGCGGGCTCCCGCGGCGAACGAGGGCACAGGCTTCGGCGAGCGGGCGCCGACGGCGAACGAGGGCAGCGGCTTCGGGGCCCGGTCACGCGGGACGGCCGGGGACGTGTGCGCCCGTCCCCCGCCGTCCCGTGTCTGCTGGGCGTCCCGGGCCTCCTGCGCTATCCGTGCCGACTGCGCTGCCCGGGGCGCCTGTGTTGCCTGTGGATCCCGATCTCCGCTCGCGGCAACGGCCGCACCGGTCCCCTGCAATCCGAGGAGGACCGTCGCGATCGTCACTGCACTCAACTGCTCCCATCGGGCCACATCAGCACGTTATGGGCGCAGCAGGGACACAGGTAGCACTATCACTTCGACTGATGAATAAGACATTTGTCGGAGGCGCCACCCACATGCGCATCACTGCTGTTCCAGCGGTTGATACACGCCCCGGCGCCGGGGCGTGCGCGCGGGGGAAGCCGGACGGAGCACTCCGGGATGCGGGCACCGGATACCCGTGAGAGGTTCGCCGGGTGAGTGAATCACTGATCGACCTGGCACGCTCCGGGGCCGGTTTCGCGGTCGCCGGACTCACCTTCTGCGCACTGCTGTTCATGGGTGTCGCCGCCCTGCGGCTGTCGAGCGCGGGCCGCACCGAACCGTCCGACGAGGCGGGTTCGCTGCGGCTCGCGGTGTACGGCGGGGTACTCGCCGCGCTCTCGCTGGGGCTGTTCGTGACGGTGATATAGCCGCCGGCACCGCGGGTGTCACGGGCGTTGTGCGCGGTGCGGGCGGAGCGTCAGAGCCAGCCGTTGCGCCGGAAGCTGCGGTGGATCACCACACAGGCCGCGGCCATGATCCCGAGGACCAGCGGATAGCCGTACCGCCACTTCAGCTCCGGCATGTGCTCGAAGTTCATGCCGTACACCCCGCACACCATGGTCGGTACGGCGATGATCGCGGCCCAGGCGGTGATCTTGCGCATATCGGAGTTCTGGGTGACGGTCACCTGCGCCAGATGGGCCTGCAGTATCGAGTCGAGCAGCCCGTCGTATCCGGCGATCTGCTCGTTGAGCCGGACGAGATGGTCGACCACATCGCGGAAGTACGGCTGCATATCCGCGTCGACCGGCGGCTCGGGACGGGTCGCGAGGCCGAGCAGCGGGCGCTCCAGCGGACCCGCGGCCCGCCGCAGCTCCAGCAGTTCGCGCTTGAGCTGGTAGATCCGGCCGGAGTCACCGCGCTGGGCCCGTTCGCTGAACACCACGTTCTCGACGGCGTCCACATCCTCCTGGACGGCGTCGGCGACCGCGAGATAGTCGTCCACCACCCGGTCGGCGATGGCGTGCAGCACGGCCGCCGGGCCTTTGGCGAGCCGCCGGGGCGCGGCTTCGAGCGCCTCGCGCACCGGTCCGAGCGAGCCGTGCCGGCCGTGCCGGACGGTGATCACGAAATCGGGTCCGGTGAAGACCATCAGCTCGCCGGTGTCGACGACTTCGCTGGTGGCCGTGAGTTCCTCGTGGGCCACGTAGACACAGGTCTTGAAGACGGCGAACAGGGTGTCGCCGTACCGCTCCACCTTGGGGCGCTGATGGGCGTGGACGGCATCCTCGACGGCCAGCGGATGCAGCCCGAACGTCTCGGCATAGCCCGCGAATTCCAGGTCGGTGGGCTCGTGGAGGCCGACCCAGACGAAGCCGCGGCCCCTCTTGCGTACCTGGCGCAGCGCGTCCGCCGCGGTGCCGTGGCACCGCCGCCGCTCGCCGTCCTCGTACACCACACAGTTGATCACCGTGCTGCCGAGCGGGGAGCGCCGCGGGTGGGAGAGGTCGACCTTGCTCCGGTACGCGCGGCGAACGGCGCGCCGGATGCGGCGGATGACGGGCACGGTGGTGCTCCTTCTGCGGGGCCGCTCCGCGGGCCGGCCGGTTCGTCCGGTGGCCGAGGTCGCTGCCGTTGCTGCGGTACGGGTGTGTCGGTGTCGGTGTCGGTGTCGGTGTCGGTGCGGGTGCGGGTGCTGGTGTCGGTGCTGGTGGGGGGCCGGTTCCGGTGCCGGGCCGGGGCGGGGCGCCGGTTTCCTGCGGGTTCAGTGCCCCGGTGACCGGCCCGCCATGCCTGCCCGGCGGATGAGGATGCCTCCGGGCGGCCGTCCCGGCCGCGCGGTGAGGACGAGTGCGGCCGGGGCCGCGACGACTGCCGTACGCGGGCGCCCTTGCCGCTGGATACCGGTGCGCATGAGGGGACCGTAGGGCGGGCGGTGCGGCGGGCGCCTGAGTAGGCCTACTCAGCGGGCGGCCGATATCTGACGGGTTCTTCAACGGGTCTTCAAAGGTTCTTCAACAGTCCGGCCCTACAGTCCTGGTGTCCGGTCCGGGAGGCCGGAACCTTCGGGAGGGTGGTCCGGCACATGGGAAACCGGGAGAGCCGGACCACGACGTTCACGGCGCACGGGCCGCACGGGGGCGGTCACGGGCGGGTGGCCGATCCCGGACGGGGTACCGGGCCAGAGCCCGGATGAAGTGAGAAGGTCCTTCCGCGGAGCGGGCGCGAGCCACGCCCGGATCCGGCGGAGGGACCCGGGCACCGTACGGGCCGGGAGGGGAAGCCCCGGAGCCGTACGGTGCCCCACCACCCGGTGTCAGGGGAGCCCGGCCGTCCGCCGCCCGGCCGGGCCCGCACCCACAGACCCAGGAGGCCCGGTCGCTCGCCGCGCGACCGGGCCTCCTGTTGTGCGTGCTGCCCGCCGTATCCGCGGCTGCGCACGCCCGTGGCCTCGCGCCCCCGCCGCCCCGCGCCCTCCGTTTGCTCAGAGGCGGTCGAGGGCGACGGTGAAGGTCGTACCCGTACCCACCGTGCTCTCCACCTGCACCGTCCCACCGTGGTCGTGGACGATCTGCCGGACGATCGACAGTCCCAGCCCGCTGCCCCCGGTCAGCCTGCCGCGGGCCGCGTCCGCCCGCCAGAACCGGTCGAAGAGGTGCGGCAGGTCCTCGGCGGGGATTCCGGTGCCGGTGTCCCGGACCCGGAGCAGCGCCGCAGGCCCGTTGGTGGTCAGCGAGAGGGTCACGCACCCGCCGGGCGGTGTCGCGCGGATCGCGTTGGCGACCAGATTGCCGACGGCCTGGCGCAGCCGGTCCGGATCGGCGTGGACCAGGACCGGGGCGTTCCCGGCGGCGGTTTCGAGGGCGAGGGCGACGCCCGCAGGTTCGGCGCGGGCCAGATGGGCGGTCCGGCAGGTCTCCAGCAGTTCGCCGAGGTCGGTGTCGAAGCGGTGGTACGTGAGCGCGCCCGCCTCGGCGAGGGCCAGTTGCTGGAGGTCGTCGACGATCCGCTGCTGGAGCATGACCTCCTCGTGGAGGGAGTCCAGCAGCTCCGGCGTCGCCTCCACATAGCCGTCCTGGAGTGCTTCCAGATAGCCCCGCAGATTCGACAGGGGTGTCCGCAGTTCATGGGCGATGTCGCCGGTCATCCGGCGCTGGCGCTCCTCGGACCGCTGGAGCGAGGCGGCCATCCGGTTGAAGTCGCGGGCGAGTTCCGCGATCTCGTCCCGGCCGGTGACCGGGACGCGCCGTCCGAGGTCCCCCTCGCCGAGCGAACGGGTCGCCTCCGTCAGCGCGCGGACCGGGCGCAGCACGGTCCGGCTCAGCAGCAGCGCGGCCGCCGCGACGGCCAGCGCCACCCCGGTCGCGACCCCCACGGCCGAAGTGCCGGACGGGCCCGGCGGCGGTTCGTCGCCCACTCCGAGCCGGACTTCGAGCCGGGGCGGCGCGGCGCTCCGGACGTGTTCCCGGAACACCTGCTGGAGGCAGGTGTCGATGCCCGTACTGTCCCGGCCCAGACACGCCTGGGCGGCGCCGACCACGACGGCGTGCGGCGCGGGCGGCTTCACCGGCCGGCACTGGGGGCGGGACGGGTCGGTACGGACCGACGGTGTGCCGCGCGGGGTGTAGCGGACCACCGGTTCGGCGCCCGCCCGGGTGAGACAGGCCGCGTACCGCATACCGGCGCTGTACTCGCCGATCTCCTGGACCGTGTTCTCCATCCGGGCGACCCGGCCGGTACCGGCGGGCGGGCGGAAGTCGGGCAGCACGTCCACCACGAACGGGGTGCGGCCCGGCAGGCGGGCCGTGCCGCCGTCGAGCGTGTCGGAATCGGCCAGTACGGTGCCGTTCTCGGTGGTGGCGCGGATCCGCTGCCCGGTGTCGCGGGAGAGCCGCCGTACGGTGGCCGTGACGCCGTCCCAGGTGCCGTGGGTGGCACCGTACTGCCGCAGTCCCGCGGTGATCCGGGTCTCTTCGGCCAGCCCCGCCGAGACGCGCTGTTCCACGGCGCCGGTCGTCTGCCGCCAGGTCAGCCACGCGGTCGCGGCGCAGGCGGCGACCGCGACGAGCAGCAGCAGGGCGAGCACCCGGATGCGGAAGCTCATGGGGCGAAGTCGCCGGGGCCGTGGTCCGGATGGTGGCGGGCCCGGAAGCCGTCGCCCCAGGGACCGTCGCCCCACGGTCCGCGTCGGTGCCCGTAGCCGGAGTCCGGCCGGTGATACGCCCCACCGCCGGACTGCCCCCCGCCGCTCTGCCCGCCGGTCTGCCCGCCCCTCTGCCCGTAGGTCTGCCCGGGGTGGTCGCCCGGCCGGGCGGCGAACAGGTCATCCGTACGCCCCGCCGGGCCGGGGCCGCCCGCGCCCGGCCGTGCCTCCGGTCCCGCGTCCCGCCCCGGCCCCGGTCCCGGCTCCGTCTCCGGTACGGCCAGCCGGTAGCCGCGCCCGTACACCGTCTCCACCACCCGCGGGAACCGGCCGTCGGCCTCCAGCTTGCGCCGCAGGTTCATCACATGGGCGTCCACGGTCCGTTCCAGCACGCCCTCGTCGAAGCCGAAGACCCGGTCGATGATCTGGGCGCGGGTGAACACCCGGCCCGGTGACTGGGCCAGGACCTGGAGGATCGCGAACTCCTTGCCGGTGACCTGGATGGGCTCCCCCGATATCCGGACCTCGTAGCGGTCGGGGTCGACCTCCAGTGCGCCGACCCGGAGCACCGGTGTCGGGGCGTCCGGTACGGCGCTTGCGCGGCGCAGCAGGGCGCGCACCCGGGCCGTCAGTTCGCGGGGGCTGTACGGCTTGGTCATGTAGTCGTCGGCGCCGAGGTCCAGGCCGAGGAGGAGGTCCTCCTCGGTGGTGCGGGCGGTGAGCAGGAGGATGGGGACGCGGGACTCCATCCGCAGCACCCGGCAGACGTTGAGTCCGTCGACGAACGGCATCATCACATCGAGGACGACGAGATCGGGGCGGGTGGCCCGGGTCCGGTCGATGGCGGTCCGGCCGTCGGTGACGACCTGGACGTCATGGCCCTCGCGTTCCAGGTAGATCCGGATCAGCCGGGCCTGTTTGACATCGTCCTCGGCGACGAGAATGCGCGGCGTCACGACGGCTCCCTCCCTGTGAAATCCCCTGTCAGGCACGGACTTTCCGGCCGCGCTGGGCGACTCTACGCACCGGAAGCATGACAAAAGGGGCGGGCTTCACAGCGACTTCATGATTCGGTGGGGGTGGTGGCTTTCTCCTGGCATTGTGCCGGGATTGTCGGGCCGTGATAGCGCGGGGATCACGGTGGAGAGGCGCCGGGGACGGGGGTTAACCCGAGGGCGGGTCGGCCGGGCTGCCGGATGGGACGAGGCGGCTGTTCCGGGGAGCCTGGACCCATGATCGGAAGCGAAGCCTTACGTTCCCGCGCTCTGCGTTCCCGCACCCTGCGCCCCCGCCGGGCCGGTACCGCCCTGCTGGTCTCGGGCGTCACCCTCGCCTCGGCCGTGCTCACCGGCACCGCCCCCGCCGGGGCCGCCCCCGCCCCGGGCAGCGCCTCCGGCACCGGCGCCCGGGCCGCCCCGCCGCCCGCGCTGACCTGGACCCCCTGCGCCCGGCCCGGCGGCCCGGCGGGCCAGGAGTGCGCGACGCTGACCGTCCCCGTCGACTACCGGGATCCGGGCGGCCCGGTGCTGGAGCTGGCCGTCTCCCGGGTGCTCAGCGCCTCCCCGGGGGAGCGGCGCGGCACCCTGATGGTGGTGCCCGGCGGCCCGGGCGGCTCCGGGGTGCAGCGGCTGACCCAGCGGGCGGACGCCCTGCGGGCCCAGCTGGGCGGCGCCTACGACCTGGTCGCCTTCGACCCGCGCGGCGTGGCCGGCAGCACCAAGGTGTCCTGCGGTATCGACGAGAAGGACCTCCGGCTGGACCGGCTGCGCTCCTGGCCCGGCGCCGGCGGCGATATCTCGGCGAACACCGCCCGGTCCCGGCGGATCGCCGAGGCCTGCGCCCGCAACGGCGGCGCCGGGGTGCGCAGCCTCAGCTCCCTCAACCAGGCCCGGGACATGGACCGGCTCCGGCAGGCGCTGGGAGAGGAGAAGCTCTCGGTCTGGGGCAGCTCGTACGGCGTCTATGTGGCGGCGGTCTACGCACAGCGCTTCGCCCACCGCACCGACCGGCTGGTCTTCGACGCCAGCGGTGACCCGGACCACCGGCGGGTCGCCCGCGGCTGGCTGGCGAACACCGGACGGGCGGTGGAGGAGCGGTTCGCCGACTTCGCGGCCTGGGCGTCCGACCCGGCCCGGGAGGCGCCCGGCCAGGAGCCGGGCCTGCGGCTCGGACAGCGGCCTGAGGAGGTCCGCTCGCTGGTGATCGCGCTGGCCGACCGGCTGGACCGGGTGCCGAAGGAGAAGACGGACACCGAAGGGGTCGAGCTGACCGGCGCCGGACTGCGGAACGGAGTGTGGTCCATGCTCTACAGCGACAGCTCCTTCCCCGCCCTGGCCCGGCTTATCCGTGATGCCCGGGACCCGGCGGCGGTGGTGGCGATACCGGGCGATCTGAAGAAGCCGATCGACGACCGGGACGCGGCCGTCTGGGTGGGGGTCATCTGCAACGACGTCACCTGGCCGGACTCGGTCGCCGGATACGCCCGGGCGGTCGCCCGGGACCGGGCGCGGTATCCGCTGACCGGCGGCATATCGGAGAACATCACACCGTGCGCCTTCTGGCAGAACGAGGAGCGGGAGAAGCCGGTGCGGATCACCGGCGAGGGCCCGTCGAACATCCTGATGATCCAGGCCCGGCGGGACCCGGCGACACCGCACTTCGGCGCGGTGAGGATGCGTCAGGCCCTGGGCGACCGGGCGAGGATGGTGACGGTCGAGCGCGGCGGCCACGGGGTCTACCTCAACGACATCGGGAAGGGCTGCGGCGACGCGGCGGTGACCGCCTTCCTGAAGACGGGAGTGCGGCCGGAGCGTGACATTTCCTGTGGGGCCTGACGCATAGAGAAGTACCGGGGTCCTTCCCCCGGCCCGACACGGGGGTGCGGGCCGGGGAACGGATCCCGTTTCCGGATCCTGTTCCCCCGGGGCGCGGTCCTCGGGGACGGGGCCGGGGGGAGCGCCGGGCGGGCCGCGGAAGCGGCCAGCCGCACCCTGCGCTGATCGTCTCGCTGGTCCGTGCCGTCCGCGCCCGAAGGGCTCTTCCCCTCCCGCCCGCCCCGGTCCGGCAGCCGTACGGATCGGGGTGGGCGCGGGGCTGCCCGGGGCGGCACGGCAACCCGCCCCGGGGTCCGCCCGCTACTCCTTCACCGGCGCGCAGAGGGCCAGCAACTCGGGGGCCGTGCACGGCAGCCCGTTGTAACGGAGCACCTCGTTCATATCGATGTTGATGACGTTCGAGTCGGCGACGGTGCCGGCGAGCACCTTGACCACGCGGCGCTGTTCCGCCGTGAGCGGCTCGCCCTGGACGTACGCCTCCGTCGGGAACACGATGTCGAGCAGGGCCCGGGCGAGGTCGGGTGCGAGCAGGGACGGCGCTTCGGCGACCAGGCCGCACATCTGCCCGATGAACTCCCGGGAGTGCTCCGGCGGTACCTGGGACAGGGCCCCGACGGCATCGGTGGACGCGGAGCCCTCGGCGAACCAGAGCGCGCCGAAGTCCTCCAGCGCGTCCGGCCCGGAGAGCGCACCGGTGATCGTGGGGAGGGCCCGGTCGACCGGGCCGGCTCCGAGCCGTACCCAGGTGAGCGCCGCACAGAACCGCAGCAGCGGATCTTCGTCGGTGAGGAACGGCTCCACCAGGTCCCGGGTGGCGTCACCGGGCGCGAGGGCCAGACAGAGCAGCAGCTCGGCCAGGGTGTTCCGGTCGCGCCCGCCGCCCCGCTCGCCGTCGCGCTCGCCGTCCCGCTCGCAGTCCAGCCCGGTCTCGTCCGCCAGCACGGAGCGCAGGGCGTCCGCGGCGGGTTCGCCCGGGGCGGCCGCCAGCAGGCGATAGCCGATCTGCCGCACCCCGGACGGGATGCCGGGCCCCCCGGCGGCCAGCCGGGCCCAGGTCGGGGTCGCGGCGCCGAGACACGTATAGATCTCGTGGTACGCGCCCTCCGCGCCGTGCTCGCCGAAGTGCCGCACGGGGTCCGCGACTCCGGCCGCCGTGGCGAAGGTTTCCTTGAGATGCCGGGTCGCGTCGAGGCTGCCGTCGCGGGTGACGGTGTGCAGGATCAGCTCCAGCAGGGACACCTCGTCGGGCCCGGCTTCGGCCAGGGCGATCACGAACCGCAGCGCCGGACCGGCGATCTCGGAGACGGTGTGCTGGTGCAGCACCCCGTCCCAGAGGGTGGCCAGCGCATGGGCCGAGGCGAGCGGGTCCGGGACGGCGAGTCCCTTCAGCAGGAAGGGGTAGGCCTCCCGGTCGCCGAAGAAGGGCTGGTACTTCCCCCACTCGACACCGTCCATGCCCGCCAGGACGTCCGGCACCGGCATGGTGCGCCAGGTGTGCAGGGCATGGGCGAAGTGCCCGAGGTCCCCCTGGCGCCGCTTGTCGATCCCGTCGGACCCCTGAGAACCCTGAGACCCCGCGGCCCCTTGAGACCCCGCGGCCCCTTGAGACCCCGCGGACCCTTGAGACCCCGCGGACCCTTGAGACCCCGCGGACCCTTGAGACCCCGCGGACCCTTGAGACCCCTGGGAGCCCTCGAAACGGACGACGGCGCGCTCGGTGCCGTCGGCGCCGTCCACGCCGTACAGCTTCCACCGCCCCACCGGGCGCCCCTTGGGCCCCGGCCGTACCGCGCCCTCGGCGATCATCGCGCCCGAGGCGTCCAGCCCGCGCCACCACTCGACCGGCTCGTCCTCCACCAGCAGTTCGGACGGGCCGACCTCGGCCAGCCGGACGCCGTCCGCGGACCACCACACCTCGGCGACCAGGCCGCCGTCCCGCTCGATCCGCTCGACCCGGCCCTCCCGGTCGAAGCGCCGGTGCGCGACGGTGCCGTCCGGCAGCCGCTCGGTCTCGGAGCGCCGCCGGCCGCCGTCGTACTTCCGGTGCAGCACCTCGCCGCCGTCGGAGCCGTAGGTCCGCTCCTGTTCCAGCCGGTCGTGGTCCCACGGCACGTACTCGCGGCGGCTGGCGGGCAGCCCGTCCGCGTACTCGACCACGATCGGCTGGTCGTCGCCGAGGAACGGCTTGCTCTCCCACAGCCGCCAGGTGCCCAGAGCCCGGCCGGTGGCCGGGTCGGTCTCGCCGGTGACCCACGAGTTCAGCCCCGCCACCCAGACGGCTCCGTCCGGTATCCAGTCGCGGCGCTCCGGTTCCTCCCGCGGATCGGTGAACTCCGGGCGGGCCGGGCCGGTGTCCCCGGCGAGCAGCCGCAGGGCCAGCGCCGCGCGTCCGGCGGAGGCCGCGTGCAGGGCGGCGCCCGGGGCGGCGCCGAAGCCGAGGGCGATGCACTCCTCGACCGCCCGCGCGTCCCCGGCGCGGTCCGCCTCGACCAGCGGACTGCCCTTGCTCCGGCCGCCGGCGCTGTACTGGGCGAGGAGTCCGCCGTCGGGGGAGTGGTACTCGACGCCCTTCAGGGTGCCGTCGGTCTCCCAGAACCGGTGGAGCCCGATGCTCCGCTCCTCCCCGCCCGCTTCGAAGCGCTGGTGGTACCAGTGCTGGTGCCGGGTGGCGTGCTGGGCGGCCTCCGGTACGTTCGCGGGACGCGGCGGGATCGGCTCGCCGTCGAGGTCGACTTCCTCGCCGTCCGCGGTCCAGAACCGCTGCCGGACGAAGTACCCGTCCTCGTCGAACTCCTGGAGCATGCGCCGGACCGATTCCGGGAGCGGGTCCATGGCGGTCTCCCGGGTCGGCCCGTCCGCGCGGTACGTGACGCTCCGGAGCCGCTTGCCGTCCTGCCACTCCGCCTCGCAGGCGACGGAGCCGTCCGTGTGGTACCGGAGGTGCTCGCCGTGCAGCCTGCCCGCACGCCAGTTGCTGGTCTCCGCAAAGGTCCCGTCGTCCCACCAGTAGCGCCACACTCCCGTCTTCCCCTCGGGACCCGTCTCCCCGAAGGCCCAGCTGCCGTCGTCCTCCGGGACGGCTCCGGACGGTATGCCGTCGGGGAGTTCGGGGTCCCCGGGGCTTCCGGACTGCCCGGGTCCTTGGGAGTGCTCGGGTCCTTCGGAGTGCTCGGGGGTGGTGGCTCTGCCCATCGTCATGTTCCTCGTTCCTGCCGGTCACGGACCGCGGTCGGTCGCGCGCGAGTGAACCCACACCGATGTGCCCCCGTGGATCGTGCGATCGGTGATGCGACGGGATCGTAGGGGCCCGCACCGACAACGCGGGCATCCTCCGGGAACGTTGGCGCCCCGGACCGGCCGGCCGGGCGCGCCGCCCGCTACTTCCCCGCCTTCGCCAGCTCCAGCAGGCTGGAGAAGCTGTCGCCGCCGCGGCCCGCGGCCATACCGCGGTGGAAGAGGTCCACCACCGCCTGCGGGAGTGTGGTGTCCACGCCCGCGTCCGCCATCGTGTGCAGGACGTGCTCGACGCTCGCCGTGCCCATCGACAGGCGGTCGACGTCGCCCCCGTGGTTCCCGGCGTCAATGCGCTCCGCGTAGAAGCCGGTGAACATATCCAGCGAGGCGAACGTCTCCCGGGCGTGTCCCAGCACATCGGCGGCCTTGAGGCCATGGGCGTCGGCGAGGGCGATCGCCTGCCAGTAACTCAGCATCGACGTCCAGAACATGGTCATGCCGATCTGGTACATCAGCGCCGCCAGACCGGGGTCCTCGCCCTGGTAGTCGGGCCGGGTCAGCACCCCGAGGGTGTCCCGGTGCCGGTCGAAGGCGCTGCGCGGCCCGCTGTAGAAGGTGTACGTGGTCTCCGGGTCGCCGATGCCGGACGGCGGGGTGGTGACGCCGCCGGCCAGGAACTCCGCACCGGCGGCGGTCACCCAGCGGGCGCCCTCGCGGGTCCGCTCGGGGGTGTCCGAGCTGAGGTTGACGACGGTCCGGCCGGCCAGCGCGTCCGCGACGGGCTTCAGCAGGGTGTCCATCGCGTCGTAGTCGGTGAGGCTCAGGACCACCAGTTCGTTGGCGCCGAGAGCGGCCTCCACGCTCTCCGCGAGCCTGGCGCCCCTGGCGACAAGTGGTTCGGCCCGGGCGGCCGTGCGGTTCCAGACGGTGACCTCGTGGCCCTTCGCGAGATACGCCTCGGCCATGGCGGCACCCATGGGCCCGAGGCCGATGACGGTGACGGGCGCGGGGACGGCGGGCGCGGTGGTGGCGGACGGGGCGGTGGTGGACGCAGACATGAGGGCTCCTCTGTTCGGTTCCGGATTCCGGCTCTGCCAGCTCTAGAACGAGCGCTCTATCCAGAGCGCTGCCGCGACTGTAGCACGCCACTAGAGCGAGCGCTCTAGTGAGAGGGGGTGGCGCCGGGCGGGGCGGGGTGGCGCCAGATGGCATCCGGCGGCGCCATGGACCGGCCCGCAGGGGGCAATGGCACCCCTCGCGGCCCCGTAGCGAAATCGACGGCCGGCATTTCCCCAGCTCAGGCCCGTATCCGACCGCCCTGGCTCAACTGCGGCGCCAAACGGGTTGCCAATGGCGCCATCGAGGTGCCAAGATTGGGCCATGGACCTCACACCGTATGTCGAAACGGTCCGCCGGGAGTTTGCGGCGGCCGCAGGAGTCAGCGGGGCCGGCACGCTGGAACTGGCGGAGCGGCTCGATGCCCCGCTGGAGTCGGCCACCCGGCTGGCCATGCTCAATCTGCTCTCCGCCGCGATGGGCGAGATCACCCGCGAACTCGCCCCCGGCTCGGTCGAGGTACGCCTCCGCGGTCTCGACCCCGACTTTGTGGTGACGCCACCCGCCGGCCGCGATGGCGCCACCATCGGGCCGGAGCCGCTCGGCGGGCCGCTGCCGGAGCCCGCTCCCGTACCGGAGCCCGGGCCCGCCGACGGCGACGAGAGCGGTACCGCCCGCGTCAATCTGCGGCTTCCCGCCCGGCTCAAGACCCGGGTCGAGGAGGCCGCGGGCCGCGAGGGCCTCTCGGTGAACGCCTGGGTGGTGCGGGCGGTGTCCACCGCGGCGAGCGGTGGACCGCACCGTCCGCCGGAGCGGGTGCCGAACGCCGGGACCGGCTTCACCGGCTGGGCGCGCTGACCGCGCCCCACCCCACCCCACTACTTCCTTCACACCACGTCCCACCTGCGGGGACGCCACTCGGACTCCAGAGGACGGAACAACCATGCCTTCTTACGACACCCCTGCGCCCATCTCGGTCACCGCCCATGTCGAGGCCGGCTCCATCCGCTTCGCCGCGAGCGACCGCACCGACACGACCGTCGAGGTGCGGCCCCGTGAGCAGAAGAAGGACCTGGACGTACGCACGGCGCAGCAGACCGAGGTCGGCTTCGCGAACGGGCTGCTGACCATCCGGACGCCCAAGACCGGAATGCTCGGCCGCACCGGTGTGGTCGATGTGGTCGTCGAACTGCCCACCGGCTCCGGTATCGACCTGACCGGCGCCTGGACCCAGGTCAACGGCGAAGGCCGGTTCGGCGAGGTCCGGGTGAAGACCTCCTCCGGCGATGTACGGCTCGACGAGACCGGCCCGCTGAAGCTGACCGCCTCGCACGGTTCGATCGGTGTCGACCGGGTCGAGGGCCTGGCCGAACTGACCACCAGCTCCGGCAGTCTGCGCGTCGGTTTCATCGACGGCGCGGCCGTCCTGAAGAACTCCCACGGCACCACCGTCGTCGGTGCCGCGACCGGCGAACTCCGGGTCAACGGCGCCAACGGCGATATCGAGATCCGGCGGGCCGAGGACTCGGTGACCGCCACCACCGCCCATGGCACCGTCCGGGTCGGCGAGGTGGCCCGCGGCACCGTCCAGCTGGAGACCAACTACGGCGCCATCGACATCGGGGTCCGCGAGGGCACGGCCGCCTGGCTGGACCTCGACTCGGGCGCCGGGCAGGTCCGTAACGGGCTCACCGTGTCGGGGGGCCCGGGAGAGGCCGACGACACCGTCAAGATCCGGGCCCGGAGCCGGTTCGGCAGCATCGCGGTCCTCCGCGCCAAGTCCTGACCCGCGCCGCCCTTCCCTCTGCCCTGTCCCCTTCCTGCCCTCCCTCCCCCTCTTCTGCTCCGAATCTTCTGCCCCGAACGGGAGTCACCCCATGCGCTCTTCCGCCCTTCCCACCGCCCGGCGCGGGGACGGCCGGCCGTCGTCCGCCGGTGTCACCGCCACCGGTCTGCGCAAGTCGTACGGCGACAAGACCGTCCTGGACGGCATCGACATCGCCGTCCCGGCCGGGACCGTGTTCGCGCTCCTCGGCCCGAACGGCGCCGGCAAGACCACCACCGTCAAAATCCTCTCCACCCTGATCTCCCCCGACGGGGGCGAGGCCCGGATCGCGGGGCACGACCTGGCGGCCGAACCGCAGGCGGTACGCGCCGCGATCGGCGTCACCGGCCAGTTCTCCGCCGTCGACGGGCTGATCACCGGTGAGGAGAACATGCGGCTGATGGCGGATCTGAACCATCTGTCCCGGAGCGAGGGGCGGCGGGTCACCGCCGAACTGCTGGAGCGCTTCGACCTCACCGACGCCGCCAAGAAGCCCGCGCAGAGCTACTCCGGCGGTATGAAGCGCCGCCTCGATATCGCGATGACGCTGGTCGGCAGCCCGCGGATCATCTTCCTCGACGAGCCCACCACCGGTCTCGACCCGCGTGCCCGCCACAATATGTGGGGCATCATCCGCGAACTCGTCGCGGACGGCGTCACCGTCTTCCTCACCACCCAGTATCTGGAGGAAGCGGATCAGCTCGCGGACAGCATCGCCGTACTGAACGACGGCCGGATCGCCGCCCAGGGCACCGCCGAAGAGCTGAAGCGGCTCATCCCCGGCGGCCATGTCCGGCTCCGTTTCACCGACCCCGCCGTCTACCAGCGGGCCGCCGGGGCCCTGCGCGAAGCCGGCCGCGACGACCCGGCGCTCTCCCTCCAACTGCCCAGCGACGGCAGCCAGCGCGAACTCCGGGCCATCCTCGACTGGCTCGACTCCAACGGGATCGAAGCGGACGAACTCACCGTCCACACCCCCGACCTGGACGACGTCTTCTTCGCCCTCACCGGCTCCGGCGCCGGTACCAGCACCAGCACCCGCCCCGGCACCGCCAAGGAGAACGCCCGATGAGCAGCTCGCTTTCCCTCGCCGTCCGTGACACCACCACAATGCTGCGGCGCAACCTCCTGCACGCCCGGCGCTATCCGTCGATGACGCTGAACCTGCTGCTCACGCCGATCATGCTGCTTCTGCTGTTCGTCTATATCTTCGGCGAGACGATGAGCGCGGGCATCGGCGGCAGCGGCGCCGACCGGGCCGACTACATCGCGTTCATCCTGCCGGGCCTGCTGCTGATGACCATCGGCGGTGCCACGGTCGGTACCGCGGTCTCCGTCTCGATGGACATGTCCGAGGGCATCATCGCCCGCTTCCGCACCATGGCCATCAACCGGGGCTCCGTCCTCACCGGGCATGCCATCGGGAGCGTGCTCCAGTCGATCATCGGTGTGGTCTTCGTGGGGGCCGTCGGTGTCGCCATCGGCTTCCGCTCCTCCGGGGCCACCGTGCTGGAGTGGGTGCTGGCCTTCGGGCTGATGGCGCTGTTCGCGCTCTCGCTGACCTGGATCGCGGTGGGCATGGGCCTGGTCAGCCCCAACGCCGAGGCCGCCAGCAACAACGCCCTGCCGCTGATCTTCCTGCCGATGATCTCCAGCACCTTTGTGCCGATCGACGCGATGCCCGGCTGGTTCCAGCCGATCGCCGAGTACCAGCCCTTCACCCCGACCATCGAGACGGTGCGCGGACTGCTCCTCGGCACCGAGATCGGCCACAACGGCTGGCTGGCGGTGGCCTGGTGCCTGGCGCTGACCGCGCTCGGCTACCTGTGGTCCAAGTCGGTCTTCAACCGCGACCCCAAGTAGGTCCCGGATCGAACAGAAGGCATAGGGAAAAGGGCAGAAGGCGGGCGGCAGGCGGCGGGCTCCGGTACGGACCGGGGGCCGCCGCTTCGGCCGTCCCTGCGGCCGTTCCCTGCCGTACGGGCACTGGCAGCCGCCCGCTCCTTCAGCCGGTTACCGCGCGGAGGTCACATCCACCGCTGGTAGAGACCGTCGTTGACGGGATGGGTGTAGACCTTCTTGGAGTAGTTGCTGTCGAGCATCAGCCCGGTGGCGACGTTCTTGAAGGTCTTCCTGTTCGACGCGTCTATGGAGAGCTCCCACTTCTGGTAGGAGCCGCCGTTACAGCTGTGGGTGTACGCCTTCCCGGAGGTGTTGCTGTCCAGGCAGAGGCCCGTGGCGACGTTCCGCACGGTGACGTAGGACATGCCGAGCACGGGCGTTACCGTCCATGTCTGGTAGCTGTTTCTGAAATCACAGACGTTGGTGTAGGCCTTCCCGGAGCTGTTGCTGTCCAGGCAGAAGCCGGTCTGGACGTTCTGGATCAGCCTGGTGGTCGACGAGGCTGTCGCTGCCTGGGCCGGCGCTGCCGCGGCGAGGGCTCCGGCACCGGCCAGAGTCAAGGCGGCCACGGCGGAAGCAAGGCTTTTTTGCGTAAACATGGTTTTCCCTTCAACGGCTTCTCGGGCAGACGCGTGGAAACGTAGCCGAGGCCGATCCGGGGGAACAGAACACTTACAGCCAGTGCGTTTTCGGTAATCAAGTCCCTGCTGTCACAAGGGAAATGAGACGCCGGGACACTCTGCGAGCCGACCGGATCCGGACAGCAGGGTTTCCCTTCAGTGCGCGCTCCGGAGCGTGTTCATCCGGCCGATGCGGACCGCTTCCGGCTGCCGTACGAGACGTGCGTGCCGGGCCCGGGTGCCGTCCCCGGCAGCCGGGCGCCCCTGCACCCGGCCGAGCTTCGCGCCCGGCACCGCCGAGGGGGCCCGGCCGGTCCCGGCGCCGGGTGCCCCGCCGGTCCCGCGCCCGGCCCCACCCGCTGCCCCGCCACCGGTCCCGGCGGTCCGTACGCCGGGTACCCCGCGGTCCCCGAATCGCGGCAGGGCGCGGAGCGCGGCCCGTACCCACCTGATCAGTGCGGTGACGACGGCGACGGTACGACTGCTCCCGGAGCGCGCGTTCATGGGCCCGACCTCCCGTACGGCGGTATGTGAAGCCGGCAGATCCGTGCAGCCGACACTCACCAGATGCTCTGGCCCCTTCCGTACGTGACGCCCGTCTGCTGTGACTCCCGTCACGGGGTACCCCCCGGCCCGGCGGTCCGTCCGGCCGCCGCCCGGACGATCGCCGCCTCCAGCGACGCGAGCCGCTCGGCCAGCCCGCCGTACGGGTCCCGCTCCCGCTCCCGGGTCCGCGCGTACGCCGCCTTCACCTCGGCCCAGCGTGCCGCCGCCGGACCGTCGAGCGTGCCGCGCAGCTCCGCCAGGCGCAGCAGGGCGGCCTCGGTGTCGCCGGGCAGGGCCTGGGCCTCCGCCGTGTAGTGGTCGGTGACCACCGCCGCGACCTCGGCGTCCGTCATCGCCGGGCTGAGCCGCTGGGCGATGCGGTTCATATTCCGGTACGACCCCTGGAGCCGGAAAGGCGGTTCGGTACGGGCCGCTTCCGACACCCCGGCCGACGCGATGTACGCCGAGTTGACCGCGAGGACGGTCTCCCGGGCCGCCAGCAGATGCCGCAGCACCCCCAGGATCCGGTCCAGCTCCCCCGTACCGTACGGATGGACCAGCCGGTCGCGGCGGGCCGCCGGGTCCCCCGCCGCCAGCCGCACCAGCAGCTCCGTGTCCGCCCGTTCCCGCGCGGCCAGCGGCGCCAGTTCGGGGTGCGAGGTCAGTGCGTTCTCCACGAAGCTCAGCCGGAACGCCTCCTCCTTCCCCGTCAGGACATCACCGAGGTTCCAGACGTCCGCCCGGTTGGCCAGCATGTCCGGGAGCCGGAACCGCTCGCCGGAGCCGGTGTACGGATTGCCCGCCATGACCACCGCGAACCGCTTCCCGCGCAGGTCGCGCCCGCCGAGGGTGCGGCTCGCGTCGCACAGCGGCAGGAACTTCTGGAGCAGTTCGGGCGAGGTGTGCTGGATGTCGTCGAGGTACAGCAGCACGTTGTTCCCCGCCGAGACCGCGAATTCGATCTTCTCCAGCTCGGCGCGGGCGGCGGCGTCCGGCGCCCGCGCCGGGTCGAGGGAGACGGTGTGCGCGCCCAGCGCCGGGCCGTCGACCTTGACCAGCAGCAGCCCGAGCCGTTCGGCGACGTACTCGACGAGCGTCGTCTTCCCGTACCCGGGCGGCGACAGCAGCAGCAACAGCCCGCCGCTGTCGGTGCGCTTGGCGTCCCCCGCCGCGCCGAGCTGCCGGGCGAGGCTGTCGCCGACGAGCGGCAGATACACCTCGTCCACCAGCCGGTTGCGGACGAACGCCGACATCACCCGGGGCCGGTACTCGGCCAGCCGCAGCCGCTCGCGCTCGGCGGCCACGAGCCGGGTCCGCAGCGCCCGGTAGGCGCGGAAGGCGGGTACGTCGCGGGCGGCGAACGCGGCGGTACGGGAGAGGAACTCGTCGAGCCGGAGGGTCAGGGTGCCGCCGCTGATCCGGGGGTGGGTGCCGAGGAGTCCCCCGACGGTCGCGGTCCGGCCGGCCCGTTCGCCGCCGGTGCCGGTGCCGTCGCCGGTGCCGGTGTCGTAGCGGTCGAGGTCCGGGTACAGCTCCAGGGCCACGGCTTCGGCGAGCACCCCGGCCGGTACACCGTCCCCGCCGGAGTTCCGGGTGGAGTCCCCGCCGGAGTTCCCGGTGGAGCGGGTGGTGGGGTTTCCGGTGGAGCGGGCGTACGAACCGAGCCACCCTTCGACGATCCGCCGCGCGCCCGCGGAGCCCACCGGCAGTCCGCCGTACGCCGCCTCCCCGGCCGCCTCCCGGAACGCCGTCACCAGGGCGCGTGCCGCCGGGTCCGTGACAAACCCGCGGCCGGCCGCCAGCTCCTCCACCAGATACTCCGCGGCCTCCGCTGCCCCCGCCGTGCCCGCCGCCTCCGCCGGCCCCGCCGCATGAGCCGGGTCCGCGAAGTCCGCGGCCGCCACCCCGCCCAGCGCCGCCGCCAGTTCCGCGCGGAGTGCCGCCAGTGCCGGGGAGGGGCCGAACCGTTCCCGCGCCGCCACCAGCGATACCGCCTGCCGGGTCCACCGCGCCCGGTCCGCGGCCCCGGCGGCCGCCCAGAACGACTGGGCCCGCGCCCGCACCCCGCCCCCGTAACGGAGCAGCCCGCCCTCCCGCCACAGCTCCGCCACCGCCCGCAGCACCGCGACCGCGTCATGGTCGTGGACCCCGCGCTCGTACCCCTCGTCGTACGCCTCCGCCACCGCCCCGGCCACCAGCTCCGCCGGGTCGCCGCCCGCGACGGCCGCGGGCAGCAGCCGGGCCGCCAGATACTCCGCGCGGCAGACCTCCGGCGACTCCGACGGCAGCGACCGCCCCCAGCAGTCCCGGGCCGCCGCGAACTCCGGATCGTCCACCGGCCCCCGCCAGTCCGTGCCGGTCAGCGCGAACACCATGCCGTCGCCGCCCCCGTCGGCGCTCCCGCCGCCCCGCGGCAGCAGCGTCAGCTCCGGCGCCCGCGCGGTCACCGCGAAGACATGCCGCCCGAGCCGGATCGTGCCCCCGCCGTCGCCGAACAGCTCGCGCCGGTCCCGCAGCGCCCGTACCGCCTCCTCCCGGGCCGCCTTCAGCTGCCCCTCCACCTCCTCGGCCCGGACCGGGTCGCCGGAGTCCCGCAGTTCGGCGGCGGTCCGCCGGAGCCGGGCGACCATCGGGTCCGAGCCGAAGAAGGCGTGCACCTCGTCGCCGCCGCCCAGCGCCGCGGCCCGCCGGGCCACCGCCTCCAGCACCCGCCGCGCCGACTCCGCGAGCCGGTCGGCCCGCCGCGCCCGCTCGTCCTCCAGCGACTGGCGGCGCGCCGAGAACGCCTCGTACACCTCCGTCCGCTTCCCCGCGACCTCGGACAGGAAGGCGTCGTGGTCCGGGAAACGGGACTCCAGGTTCTCCAGCCGCAGCAGCAGCGCCGCGAGCTGCGCGTCGCACTCCTCCGGTGTCCCGGCCGCCGCCAGCGCGCCCGTCACCGACTGGGCAAGCAGCGCGAGTTCCGCGGCGAACTCGGCCCGGCCCTCCCGCTCGGCCAGCTCCCGGCGGCGGCCGGTGAGGACGGCACGCGCCCGGTTGACCAGGGCGGTGACGGCCGCGATCCGCTCCAGGATGCCGGTACGGACGGTGGTGTCCCCGATATCGAGCCCCGCGACGGTCTCCGTCAGCTCCCGGAGCCCGGCGGCCCGCGTATCCAGCCCCGCCACCACCTCACCGGCCCCGGCGGCCGTCGTGAGGCCCCCGGCGCGGTCCGCCAGCGCCGTGATCTCCGCGCGGTAGCCGTCGAACGCCTCCTCACGGGCGAGGAACGCGACCGCCCGGCGGGCCGCCGAAGCGGTGTCCCCCGCCACATCGTCCGCCAGCGCGTCGATCGCGCCGGTGTCCGCGTACCGCAGCTCCTTCAGCGCCAGCAGCCTGCCGCGTGCCGCGCGCAGCTCCGTGATCCGTCCGATCCACTCCTCCGCCGAGGCCGGGGACTCCCCGCGCACCAGCCGCACCAGCCGCGCGATCCCCGCCGCCTCGGCGGCGAGCGCCTCCGCCGCCGTCCGGGTCAGCTCCCGTACCGCCGCGAACTCCTCCAGCGCCCGCAGCGCGGCCGTACGGATCTCCTCCAGCGGTCCGCGCAGCTCCCCGGCCCCGGCGTCGCCCAGCCACGGATGCCGGTCCGCGGTCCGCTCGCAGTCGGCGGCCAGTGCTTCGTAGAGCGGGGCCGCGGGCTCGCCCGCCGCCGCCTCCACCGCGGCGCGGGCGACCGTGAGGACATCGGCGACGGCGCGCACCAGGGCCGCGTTTCCGATTCTGCCGAGCGGCCCGTCCGGGTCATGGGCGGCGGCCCGGTCCCCGGAGATGTACGGGGTCCGCCAGATCCGGACCTCGTGGACCCGCGACGGCTCACCGCCGTCCGGTCCGGCGAGCGCCATCAGGGTGCCGTCGTCGAGCAGCGCCCAGCCTTCGCAGCCCAGCGGGGCGACGACTTCCCGGCGGACGGTGTCGTACGGCAGCAGGACGCACCGGCCACCGTCCGGGGCGCGGAACGCGTAGAGCACGGCGTCGCCGCCGGGGGAGCGCACGGCCCGCTCGAACGCGGCCTCCGGATACGGGTCCTCGAAGGACTTCGCGGTCCCGGCGGCGGCCGTGCAGTAGCCGCCGGGGAAGACCACGCCCTGGTCGTCGGGGAGACGGCGCAGCGCGTCGCCCGCGCCGTCCGCGGCGTCGAGACGGGTCACCGAGCCGGTGAGGGTGTGCACCACGAGCTGCCGCACGGTGTCCTCGTTGTACGGGCGCACCCGCAGCAGCACCAGCGGCCCGACGCGCGCCCAGGTCACGTCCGCGTCGGCGAGGGACTGGAGCGGTTCGGCCACCGGCTCGGCGAACACGCCGTGCGGGGTGCCGGTGTCGTCCTCCGTCTTCACGGTGAGCGTGCCGCCGGTCGCCGACACATGGACGCCTTCGGTGACCCGGATATGCGGATGGCGGCCGGGCACATGGTCGTCGCGCCCGGCGGCCGTCCATCCGATGTCGCCCTCCGGCGGCGCCCCGGCGAGATCGCGCTCCCCGCGCCCGTCGAGGAAGCCGAGCGGTGCCAGGGACCAGCGCAGTACGCGTACGTCGTCGTTCTTGCCGGTCCTGAAGACGGCGAGCAGCCGGTCGTGGGCGACCAGGAGCCGCGCGGGCCGGGCGCCCTGGAAGAACCGGCAGAGCGCGGCGAACTCGGCCCGGAACGCCGGGTCGTCGAGGAGGCCGGGGACGGCGTCCTCGGGGAGCGGGGCGAGGTCGCGGTCGTAGAGGGCGAACACATCGCCGGGGGAGGTGGTGGGGGAGAGCGCGGCGGGCGCGTCGCGGAGCAGCAGCAGGGCGCCGCCGACGGCGACCAGGTCGCGGGGGGTGCCGGGGGTGCCGGTCCGGAGCCGCCCGGTCCCGGCGAGCGAGAGTTCGGCGGTCCCGAAGGCGGCGGTCCTGGCGGCGTCGAGCGCCCCGGCCCGCCGCGCCAGCTCGTCCCCGCGCGCCCGCAGCCGGTCCCGTACGACCTCGAAGGTGCCCGCGTCCATGGTTCTCCCCTGTGCCTCTCTGCGTCTCCGTTTGCGCCGGTGCCGGTGCCGGTGCCGGTGCCAGTGCCAGTGCCTGCGGCTGCGTTTCCGGCTGCGGCTGCGGCTGTGCCTGTGCCTGTGGCTGTGGCTGTGGCTGCTACCGCCGCGCGCTGCTACCGCCGCGCCTGCGTGCGCGTGCGTCTGCCCGCCCCCGGGACCCGGGCCCCGCCCCCGCCCCCGTACTCCGCGCGCATGGTTGTGCCCGCGGCTGCCGTCCCCCGTGGCGGCAGCCGCGGAACCTTTTCCGTCAGCGGGCAACGGGCCCGGGCGGCCGGTGTGCCCGCAGGCAACGCGACCGGCCCCGTAGAGCCCCCGCCCCCGGGCCCGTCAGCCCTTACCGCTGCCCGCTGCCGACACCGCTGCCGTTCAGGCCCGCCAGGGACTTGTCCGCCAGCCCCAGCCGGCGGGCCGCGTCGAGGAGGTGGCCGAGCTGGCCCTCCGCGCCGTCGCCGCCCGAGCGCATCAGCTTCGTCAGGAACGCCGACACCGTCAGGTTCTGCACATCGGCCGTCGAGGCCGACCCCAGCACCGATGCCAGGTCCCGGGTGAAGGCCGCCGACCCCTCGGGGCCGTCCAGCCACTGCCCGCCGAGCTGCCGCACGGTCGCCGAGCTCTCCACGAACCCGTCGACGCCCTTCCCGAGCGCGATCGAACCGACCAGCCGGTCGAAGAAGACCGACTCCCCGCCCACGATGTCGATATCGGCGTGCTCCAGACCGGTCGCGATGATCTGCGCCTGCGCCTCCGCGACCTTCCGCTGGGTGTCGAGCCCCGCGAGCCGTACGTCCTTCTCCGCCTCCAGGCGCAGCCGGTACTCCTCGTGGCCCCGGGACGCCTCGTCCAGCGCGGCCATCGCCGCCGCCTTCTCGGTGAGACCGGCGGCCTCCGCGGTCAGCTTCTCCCGGATCCCGTCCGCCTCCGCCTTCAGCCGCTCGGCGAGCGCCGCCGCCTCCGCGCGGCCCACGCGCTCGATGACATCGGCCTCCTTCTCGCGGACGGTGACCGCGGCCAGGCCCTCGGCCGCGGCCTCCGCCCGTACGCCCTCCGCCGTCCGGATCCTGGCGCGGGCGTCCAGTTCGGCGGCCTTGTTGCGGGCCTCGGCAAGGGTCAGTTCCTCGGCGGCCCGGTGCACGGCGGCCTGCTCGGCGGCCTCCGCGGCCTTGATGTCGCGGACCAGCTGCTCCTGTGCCGCCGCTTCGGCCGCGATGACGACCGTCTGCCGCCCCCGCTCGGCCTCCTCGACCGCGCGCAGCCGCTTGATGGACTCCTCCTGCTCGGCGACCGTACGGTCCACGGCGACCCGCTCCCGGATGACCTCGGCGATCTCCCGGCGCTCCGCCTCGACCTCCTTCTCCGCGGCGATCCGGCTCAGCTCGGTCTCCCGGTCCCGGGCGATGACCTCCAGCAGGCGGTCCTTCTCGATCCGCTCGTTCTCGATGGCGATGACCCGCTCGCGGTTCTTCGCGGCGACGGCGACCTCACGGGTCTGGTTCTCGCGGTGGACGCCGAGCTGCTCCTCCGTCTTGAGGAAGGCGGTCTGGGCCCGCAGCCGCTCCTCCTCCACCACCCGGGCCGTCTCGGCCTCCTCGCGGGCCCGGGACGTCTCGATCTCGCGCCGCTGCCGGATCTCGGCATCGGTCTGGCGCCGCTCCAGTTCGAGGATCGCCTCACGGGCGTCGACGTTCTGGCGGGTGATCTCCTTCTCCTCGTCGCGCTGGTACTCGTTGGTGCGGACATGTTCGACGGCGGTCAGCTCGGTGATCTTCCGGATGCCCTGCGCGTCGAGGATGTTGTCGCGGTCGAGCTGGACGAGCGGGGTCTGCTCCAGATAGTCGATGGCCGCGTCCTCCAGGCTGTAGCCGTTCAGATCGGTGCCGATGACCTGGATGATCCGGTCCCGGAACTCGTCGCGCTTGGTGTAGAGGTCGGTGAAGTCGAGCTGCTTGCCGACGGTCTTCAGGGCCTCGGAGAACTTGGCGTTGAACAGCTCCTGGAGCGTGGCCTGGTCGCTGGCCCGGGCGGTGCCGATGGCCTGGGCGACCTTGATGACGTCCTCGACGGTCTTGTTGACACGGACGAAGAACGAGATGCGGATATCGGCGCGGATGTTGTCCCGGCAGATCAGGCCGTCACGGCCGGTGCGGGAGATGTCGATGGTCTTCACCGAGATGTCCATGACCTCGGCCTTGTGCAGGACGGGCAGCACGACCTGCCCGGTGAAGGTGACGTCGACCTTTCTCATCTTGGAGACGATCAGGGCTTTGCCCTGTTCGACCTTGCGGAAGAGCCGGCCGAGTACGAGAACAGCGGCGATGACGATGACGAGGACGGCGGCGACGAGCAGCGCGGCGCCCAGGGTGATGGCATCCATGTGGGAATCCCCGGAGTTTCGGAGCGGAGGGCGCCCGTCGGTCCCGCGCGGGAGGCGTCAGGAGGGGGCGACCCAGAAGAACTCGCCGGCGGTGTCGTACGCGTAGAGCAGCGCGGAGCTGCCGAGGGAGAGCGCGTACGTGTCTTCGGCGGACTGGCGGACCTGGACGACGGCCGTGGAGCCGTCCCGCGCGGTGACCTCGGCCTGGCCGAAGCCCGCGTCCACCCGTCCCGTACGGATGGTGCAGGTCAGCCCGACGAAGTCCTGGCGGGACGGCCCGGGTTCGTCGGGGAAGAGGGTGGCCAGCGGGCGTACGAGGAGCCGGGTGAGCCACCAGGAGCCGGCCGCGGCGGCCACCAGGACGAGGACCCCGGGCACCGCGGTGAGCAGGACGGACCCCGCCAGGCTCAGAAACCAGCCGAGGGCAATGAAGAGGGAGGCCGAGACGGAGACGGGGACGCCGCCGAGCCCGAGGGCGGCGGTGTCGAGGTCGCCGTCGAAGCCGTCGTGCCCGGCGGCGCCCACCAGGACGAGCAGCCAGAAACAGAGCACGACGGTCAGGGCGGAGGTGAAGAGGAGGGTGGGGAAGGCGGCGACGGTACTCAGGAAGTCGTCCATGCCGTACCCTCCTCTCCTTTTCCTGCCCCCGGCCAACGAGACCGATGATGACGGGGGAATGTGGCCCTCCGCATTGCCGTCGACCGGCAGTCTTTACGCTTCCTTAATGCCGGACGCGCACAGCGGAGGGGGAACACGGTGCAGGAAAGCGGATACATCCGGATACTGGCCGACGCCTGTACGACGGGCCGCAGGCTGACCCGGGACGAACGGGAGTCGCTGCGGGCGGGCGGCGAACGGGCCGCGGAGGCGGGGACGGGCCTGCGGGAGCTGGTACGGGAGCAGCTCACGGCGGCCGAAACCCTGCGCGCCGGACTTCCGCGCACCGCAGCGGACCATCTGCTGTCCGTGGTCACCGAGGCGGTGGACGTTTTCGCGGAGGGCCATGAGCGGGCCCAGCGGCTCGCCGTGCGGCGGCAGGAGGCGGCCCGCCGGGAGTTCATCGACGATCTGCTGTACGGGCGGAGCGACCTGGGCCGGCTCGCGGCCCGCGCCGAACGCTTCGGCCTCGTCCTCTCGCAGGCGCACGCGGTCGCGGTGGCGGAGGGGCCGGAGCCGTACGACGACGGCTATCCGGTCACCCGCCAGGTGGAGGCGTCCCTGCTGGCTCGCTTCGGCGACCGGCATCTGCTCCTCACCACCAAGGACGGGCGGCTGATCTGTATCGCCCCGGGGGACCAGGAGGACGTCCTCCGCTACTTCGCGAAGCAGGCGTACGCGGCGACCGACGGCGGCCGGATCGCGGTCGGCCGCGCCCACCCGGGCCCGGGCGGGGTGGTCCACTCGTACGAGGAGGCCCTCAACGCGCTGGACCTCGCTTCCCGCATGAACCTGGACGCCCCGGTCCTCCACGCGGCGGACCTGCTGGTCTACCCGGTCCTCACCCGCGACCGCCAGGCGATGGCAGACCTGGTGGGCTCGGTCCTGGGCCCCCTCCGCACGGCCCGCGGCGGCGCCCGCCCGCTGCTGGACACCCTCACCGCGTACTTCGACACGGGCTGCACGGCGGCGGAGGCGGCGCGCCGTCTCTCGCTGAGCGTCCGGGCGATGACGTACCGCCTGGACCGCATCCACAAACTGACGGGCGCGGACCCGGGCGACCCGGTCCACCGCTACACCCTCCAGACGGCGGTCATCGGGGCACGGCTGCTGGGGTGGCCGGAGCGGGAGCTGTAGCCGCCGGGCGGGCGGGCGGACCGGGGCCTCCGGCGGCCGGACCTCCGGTGCCGGGGCCGCCCTTCCGGCTGTCCGGCCCTTTCCGGCTGTCCGCCCTCGCCCGCTCCCCCTCCCCCTCCCGCGAACGGATCAGCGAGCGCTCTCGCCGATGGCCTTCAGCCGGTAGGAGCTGGCCCGGTTGTCGATGGTGTTGCCGACATGGGGGCTGACGGTGAAGAGCCGCTTGTCGCCGCGGAACCGGGTGTCCGAGTACAGCTCGACCGCGCAGTTGCCCCAGGTCTGCACGGCGCTGATCATGTTGTCGGTGTCGGCACCGTGTTCCGCGGCGATATCGCTGATCGACAGATCCCATGCGCCGTCGTTCGTGCACAGGGAGTTCAGCGCGTACCCGAAGGCCCGCCCCTGGAAGTCCCGGCGCTGGTAGAACGTGACACCGGAGACCTCGCCCTGAGCGGATACCCGGCCGGCGGTGTTGACCGGGCCCTTCAGCCGGGCCTGGAACTTCTTGTCCCGGAGGGCTTCCTCGGCCGTCTCGGGGGCGTCGGTGATCCGGCCCCCGGTCAGCACGGAGATGAACGTGCGGTGGCTGTCGTAACAGGTGCTCTTCTTCGTGGCGGCGTCGATGACGCAGTAGTTGCCGGACTCGGACCCGGCCTCGGGGGCCTGGGCCGCCCCGGCCGGGGACGGCGCCATCAGCACACTCGCACAGGCGGCCGCTACGAGTACGGTCACACCGGTCTTTGTCTTCATGCTCTTCCTCATCTCCAGCAGGCGCGGGCGACCAACAGGCCGTATCCGGCGCCCTGTTCAGCGAACGATCTTTCCGGGAGGGAGAGGGGGAAGACTGCACGGAGGTTGCCTCAGGCGATTTTTGGCCAACGGTGGCCGGTCATCGGCACGCGGCTGCCGGGCCGGCCGTAGGCCGTTCAGTCCAGGGGATACGTGATCCCCTCGGCGACCTGAGGACTGTGCCCCCGGGCATCGGCCCGCGCCCGCTCCTCGGCCCGGGGATCCGCCGCATCATGAGCCTCGCTGACCCACTCGCAGGAGCAGGAGGCGATGAAGTAGGGAACGTACTGGTCGCGGTCGCGGCGGGGCGGATTGGCGTACCGCACATGCCAGATCTCGACGGAGTGCGTTTCCGGCGCCGCGGTGGTGGACCTGCGGCGCCGAAGCAATGAGTTCCAGGCTCCGGATATACCCATGCCGAGAATCGTGGTCCATGCATACATCTCGGGGCCAGCCCTGTGACCGGGGTTTCAGCGCAGTGCCCGCGCGATGCGCTGCCTCACCTGCTCGTCGTGCACCTCGGCGACGGGACGCCAGGCGGCGTCCGCGACTTCCTCCGACTGAAGTTCGCCGATACCGGCAGTGGTGGTGAAGAGGAAGCGGAAGTCGATGTGCTGGTGATCCGGTTCGCCCTTGGCATCGTTGGCATCGATGGGGTGGACGTCGATGTGGAGTGGCCCGTCACCCACGGGCGTTACCGCATCGGCGGGCACACCGGTCTCCTCGGCGAGTTCCCGGAGGGCAGCAGCTACCAGGGTCGTGTCCTCGGCTTCGAGATGCCCGCCCGGCAGCAGCCACTTGCCGGTGGCCAGGTGATGAACCTGAAGGACGCGTCCGTCGGCCCCGACGAGGACGGCACCAGCGGTGGCGTGCCCCCGGAACTCCTTGCGACTGGTGAGGTCGGCTTCGGCGGCCAGGAGTTCGAAAACCGTGCCGAGAGTTGCCTCCTCCCCGGGGTGGCGGTCGAGGTAGGCGGAGAGGGTGGTGCGGATGTGGTCTGCGGTAATGGTCATGTCGATCACCTGTTGAAGTAGGAGAGCCAGGCGGTTGCGATGGCGGCTCGGTCCGTCGCGGATACCTCGTGCATGCCGGGCGCGAGGTTGTCATCGGTGAGCATCCTGATCGACGCGAGTATCTCGGCCTGCACCAGGAAGATGAACGGTCCGACGCTCGCGCCGTGGAGGAAGTTGACGGCGTTGCCACCGTTGGCCAGGTAGAAGTAGTGGCCGGTCGTCTGATAGCGGGTGACATGGTCGCCAACCATGGTGCGCGTGTAGACCTCGGGCAGACCCGCCAGGTCCAACTCGTCCTCACTGGAGGTCACGGTGGCGACGTATGCGCCGTTGCGCAAGTGAGGGAAATCCTCGCCACGCAGGGAGATTGCTCCGGTCGCACAGAGCACGAGCCCTGCGCCGGTGAGGGCGGTTTCTCGGTCCCGGGCAACGGCGAATCCCTGCGAGAGTGCCTGAGTTCTGCGGACCGGATCGATGTCGAAGACTGTGACCTGGACCCCTTTCGCGTGCAGAAGCCGTGCAATCGAGGAGCCGAGCTTGCCGAAGCCGATCACCAGTGCTGGGCGGCCGTGGAGGATGTCGCCCCGTTCGCGCATGACGGCTTCCGTGGAAAAGACCACTGATTGTCCGACCAGGAAGTCTTCGGGGTCCTTCAGCGGAGAGCGGGCGACCGATACCACAGGGCAGGGGAGCGTATCTAAGGACTGGTAGCGGCGGTGGCCGTTCTCGGTGTCCTCGACAACGCCGAGCAGATTTCCCGAGAAGCGTGTGTGCAACTCGGCAAGAGCCGGAGCGAAATAGCCACCTACGTCGAGGAGCAACAGGTTCTCTGCCTCCGTCCGGGATTCCATATAGTCCAAGGCTACGGCTGCGTCGCAGAACATCTCGCGGGACAACGTATCGACCGGAACGGTTCGTTCGACCTCGCGCCGTGCGGAGATGCTGACCGACTTCGGCTTCGGCAGTACTGCACACAGGCGACTCATGGTGGCGACTGCGCGAACGAATGCTGGGCGCTCCGGGAGCAGGTGGGTGATGAGGAAGGAAGCGGCACCCTTGTCCGGAGCGAATCGAGTCGCGATCTTGGAGAAGTAAGCGTCCAATCGTGCGCGTTCGAAGGATTCCATAGGGTCTGCCTCTCATCCGACTGCATGGGTGATGCGCGGGTTTATAGGGGCGTCGAGGATGTGCTCTGGGCAGGTGGTCCGTCCGGGCCAGGCCTCGACGGGTGCGGTGGTGGTGCGCCCGCAGACGCAGCAGTCGGCGGTGACGGGCTCCGGGGGCGTACGGAGGAGCCCCTCGCTGGTCACCGGATCCACGTCCACGCGGGCCCGGGCCGCGACGCGGGCACGGCCACGGGCCGGGCGAGCCGCACCCCGCGCGGCGCGACGACCAGTCGCCGCGGGGCCGGCTGCGGGACCCGTGAGGGCTCCCTCGGGGCCGGGGGCGGCGGAACCAGGACGACGACGAGGACCGGCGGACGGAGGAAGGCCCGTATGCGCGCGAACACGTGGTGGACAGGGTTTCGCATGGGCCGGATCAGCTCCTCTGGAAGTCGGTCGGCCGAGCCTCGATGGTTCAACGGGCCGTGCTGGTCGTGTGGTTGGTCCCGGCCCCGCTGCCGGGGTCGTATGCGGGGCCGGGACCGGTATCCCGTACGCGGGCATGGGGGTGCGGCGCGTACGGGAGCTTTCAGTGCGCCGCGCGCTGACGGGCCTTGCGCGGGGCGGGGCACTCGGGGTGCGCGTAGAGGGAGGGGCGGGACCCGGAGGAGGAGAAGCCGAGCATGACGAGGTTCTCCTCGGTCCGCTCGACGGGCCGGTCGCAGTAGACGCAGTACTCGGGCGCGGAACCGGCGCTGGATGTCGCGCTGTCGGTCACCGGGACTGCCTGGTTTCTTCGAGACGCTTGATGAAAGCTGCGATCGTTGGTGACACGGGCACTTCCGCGGACAGCCGGGGCAAAGGCCTTGTCGGTGGGCGGTCCGGACACACCGGTCGCCCGCACTTGCACGGTCGCCATGCCTCCACCGGAGCATCCGGAGAGGCCGGGTCTGATGCCGGGCTCGAAGGACTGGTCCTTACGGTCTGGTGAATACGATCGCTGGATGGCATGGCGCCTCCGTTCCAGTCGTACAGCCCTGTTGCGCTTCGGCAGCACCGGATCCACCGTTCTCCGCCGGTCCTCAGGGCTTGGCCGGGTGGGCTACTCGGCCTGAGGACTCCGTAGCGTTGCTGCTCAGGGTCGTCCTCGACAGTGCCTTTCACCTGTCATGTTGTGACCTCTTCTGCCGCAACCAGGTCGCATCAATGTCAGATCGCCCAAGTAAGTTCAAATGCCATGTCCTTGGCGTACTTCCTGCGTAGCCTGGCCTTGACCGGATTCGGAGGGCGCTGTGTCTGATTCGACTTTCTTCCAGTTATTAATCAGGGAGCGTGGGTGGCGGCAGTTTGAGGTTTTCCGTCGCCGGTACGAGGCGGCTGCCAAGGAGCTGGCAGATATCGAAGGGCCCAAGGCGCTAGCGACAGCTTCAATTGAGCAGCGTCAATTTTTGCGTTGGGCACGCGGGGAGATCCGGAGCTTGCCTCGCACTGAAGCGCGCCGGATTCTTGGGCATCTTTTCCGTCCTGTTCCTGTTGATCAGCTCTTCACTCCCCCTCCGTCTCCTGGTGTCGAGGGTCAGAGGGATAGCTGCTTTGTGGCGCGTGAAAAGAAACTTGCCGAGGATGATGTAATGGCTGCCGCTGAAGAGTCTGCAAGCTTCGCGGTTCGGGTGGACAGCAGTAATGTTGGGCCTTCCACATTGGAGCAACTGCAAGCGGATATAAGTCGTATCCTGGCCAGTTATCCAAATCGCCCTGTGGAGTCGGTCTTCGCGGAGGTTCGGCGCTTGCGAGATCGCACTTTTGAGCTTCTGGATGGCCGGCAGCCGCCGCATTACACGCGTGACCTATATTTGGCAGCCGGAGTCCTCTGTGGTGTTCTGGCTAATGCCAGTTTCGACCTGGGGCGGTCCGAAGCTGCCGAAACTCAGGCGCGTACTGCTTTCTTGTGTGGCGAGGTCGCAGGGCACAACGGCCTTCGTTCCTGGGTACGTGGATTGCAGGCGCTCATGGCCTATTGGGATGGGCGCCTTTGTGATGCAGTCAGGCTGGCTGATGCGGGTGGAGAGTTCGTTCCGGAGTCGGGCACGGCAGCCATTCGACTCGTGAGTATTAGCGCTCGCGCGTATGCCCAGTTGGCGCAGCCGAAAGAAACGTTGACGGCACTTCTTCGGGCTGACCATCTTCGCGATCGAGCCACCGGGGATGAGGTCGAGGGAATGATGACGTTCCCTTTGGAGAAGCAGCTCTTCTACCGCAGCACTGCACATCTGTGGCTGGGTGGAGAGCAACACCTCTCTGACGCCGAATCCGCTGCGAGTCAGTCGGTCCGTGCCTACGAAGCCGCGCCACCGGAACGCCGTCGGCTTGGTGAGTTGTGCCTTGCGCGCATGGACCTGGCGTCGGCGCTTACCGCACGGGGCGATCTTGAGGGGGCGGCGCACCACGTACATGATGTCCTTCAGATCACCTGTCGGCGCGGGATCGACAGCGTCACCAAGAGGCTGGGTCAGTTCAGCAGGGAGCTCGCTGCTCATTCAGGGTCGGATTCGCCGATGGCGATCGGTCTCCGGGAGGCGGTTACTGCGCACCTGGCGCGGCCCCGTGAGTTGCCAGGAGGTTCGGCTTGAGCACTGTGACTGTTCTGCATCCCGGAGGGATGGGGGCTCCCGTTGCCGGGCAGGCCGTCGCGGCGGGTCACCAGGTGCTGTGGGTGCCTGTCGGGCGGAGTGCCGCAAGCGAGAGGCGGGCGGATGCCGCCGGGCTGACACGGTGCGGTTCGCTGGCGGAAGCACTTGGTGCGAGTGACATCGTGCTGTCCATCTGCCCGCCGCACGTTTCCGAAGAGGTGGCGGATGCCGTTGCCGCCCACGGTTACCAGGGCATCTATGTCGAGGGGAACGCGATCAGCCCGGAGCGGATGCAAGCGATCGCCGACCGGATGCCGTCCGGATGCACGGTGCTCGACGGCATGCTGAGTGGGCCACCTCCGCAGGGGAGTCGGACCGTCCGGCTCTACCTGGCTGGTGACGTAGCTGCCAGGGAGGCGGTGGAATCCGTCTTCTCCGATACTCGCGTGCTCATTCGGACAACCGGTGGCGGTATTGGATCCGCCTCGGCTCTGAAGCTGGCCATTTCCAGCTACCAGAAGGTCTCACGGGCCCTGGCCGGGGTCGCGCACGCCCTGGCTGCCGATCACGGGGTGACCGAGCATCTTTTGGACGAGGCCCGGCTGATGAACAAGGACATCCTCGACGATCCCGACTACCTGCCGAGTGTGGCCGTCCGCGCCTGGCGATGGGGACCGGAGATGGCCGAGGTCGCCGACACCCTGCGGGCCGCCGGACTGCCGGCCGAACTGGCCGAGGCTGCTGCGCTTGTCTACTCACGGTGGGACCGGCACAAGGACGAGTCGCCGTCCCTGGACACCATCCTTCGCACCATCCACCAGGACTCGAACTAATGGGTGGAGCGAAGACAACATCTCCTGCCGCTCGGCCAACACGGTCTCCGCTCTTCTCTTGCTGCACGACTACCGATACAGCTATTGGACGGGTGGCGACCGGCCGAGGAGAGCGTTCCACGAACGAGGGGAAGCGCATGAAGCAGGCACTGGAGATCAGGCCCATCGGCATCGTGGTCGGTGGCCGCAGCGAGGTATCCGACGATCAGTGGAGCGGCACGGCGATTATCCGCCTCAACCCCGACTTCCCTGCCGAAGTGGTCGAAGTCTTCGACGGACCAGTACGGGACGGTGCTTCGCCCGTGGGCGTTGGCCTTGGGGGACGCCTGGTGAAAGCCGAACTCGAGTCCGTCGAGGTCGAGCCAGGCGTAGACGGCGGTGCCGTTGATGTCGAGCCTGACCTCGGCTTCGAAGATCTCGCCCCACCAGCGGGCGGCGGCTTCGGGGTCGGCGACGAAGACCATGACGGTCCGGATACCGCGCACTTGGGATTCTCCTTGCCTCAGGAAGTGGCACGGTACCGCTGGGCCGGTCACTCGTGGACGCCGTGCAGGGAACGCAGACCGGTGGCAGCGGCGAACGCTGCCAGGGCGCGTATGAGGTCGTGATCGTTCCAGTGGGCGCCGAGTTCGCGTACATGGTGCAGGTAGGCGTGGCGTACCCAGCGCGGAGACGGGTGTCCTTGCCGGCCCGCCATGTGGGCGAGGGTGATCAGGTCGGGCAGCCCGGTGGTGTCCGGGCTCATCGGCAGCGGGCCGTACCGTGACTCACGGCCAGTGGTCGATCTTCGCGAGCACATCCACGAGGTAACCGCCCGGCCCGCTCTCGCCAGCACACCCAGGGCGCTGCGATGACCACCCAGCCCACGAACGACTCTTCCGTGACCGACCGGCGCCTGCTCTCCACCCAGGCGTACGGCACCGGCCGGAACCTCGCAGCCCGTCAGTCCCTGTACCAGTGGCAGACCCCGCGCCACGACCTCGTCGGCATCGTCGTCGATGAACTGGCCGACGTCCGCGGGGCAGTGGCAGACGTGGGCTGCGGTAACGGGACATTCGTGCACCGGCTGCGCTCCGACCGGCCGGACCTGACCGTGCTCCCCATGGACATCTCCCCCGGCATCGCCGGCGCCGTGGCCGCGGACGTCCAGCAGCTCCCCATCGCGGACCCGTGCCTGCCGGGCACCACCGCCCCCTCCCCACTCGTCGTTCACCGGGGCCAGTCGGCCTCCCCCGCGCGGCGGAGGCCGCGGACCCCAGTGGGTACCACGGGATGAAGCCCGGCCCGTGGCGCCCGGCACATGCTCATGCCATGACCTATCAGGCACCCCTCACCACCGACCGGCCGGCCGTCGGACCTCTTGGGCAGGCCGCCGCAAGGGCTGCCACCGCGTGGGCCGTCCTCTTCGGCGTCTTTCACTTTTACTGGGCCCTCGGCGGCAGCTTCGGGCTGGGAGACGGTGCCCAGGTGGAGGCCGGGCTCACCGGTGGCATGCTCGTGTACGACCTGGTGGTGGCCGTGCTCTCCTTTGTCGGCGCCCGGGTCGCCCACGAGCTGGGCAGGGCTCCCGCCCCGCAGCCGCTGCTTCCCCGCTGGGTGTTTCTCACCATGGTCTGGACGGCCACCATCGCCCTTCTCGCCCGTGGTGGCATCGGCATCGCCGACGACATCCTGCGCTCCACCGGCATCCTGGCCAACGGCCTGAGCGGCATGGCCGTCCAGGACGTGTACGGAGAACCGCACCCCTCCGCGTACACGATGTGGTCGATGCGCATCGTCGACGGCTTCTTCGTCCTCGGCGGGCTGCTCTTCGGGACGGCCCTGCGGGGCCATCTCCGGCAGGCCGGGAACGACGGCTGAGTCGCACCGCCCGACAGCCGCGGCCGCGAACGCCGCCTGGTGTGAGTGCCATAACGTCCCGGTTGGGGCGGTAAGAAGCGGGCGATACCGGCGCTCACCGGGAAGGCCCGCCGCGCGCCGGGAACGACAATTGCACCCCGAGCCCGGAGCGCGATTTCGGTTCTTGGCACCCGCTCCGGAGAAAGCCCCGGGCCATTGGCCCGGGGCTTCTGTGCTGTCCGGACCGGTCGAGGGTGGTGCGGCCGGTCCTTCAGGAGCGTCGGGTCAGATCGTCGGGGTGTCGTCGACGATCTCCTTGTGCGGTTCGACGACGAACTTCCAGCCTTCGCTCGGCTCCAGGAAGCGCACCCGGGTCGGGTAGATGTCCAGGGCGCGGCGGTCGCGGTTCTGGCTGTTCGTGTTCTTGCGGGCCCGGGCCGGCTCCTCGTACAGGTCGACCTTGACGTCCGGGACCGCCACGACTTCCTCGCTCCAGCGCTGGACGACACCCGCGCCGAACGCGTCCCTCGCGGCGGCGTAGAGCGCTTCCAGGGACTCCTTGTTCCCGCCGGGCACGAAGAGGGCGAGGTTCAGGAGGACACCGGCGCCCTGGAGGACCTCGATTTCCTGTCCCGACTTGTCGGCGACCCAGATCCCGGCGTCCTCGGCGTCGTCCGGGAGGACATGGACCTCTTCACCGAAGACCGTCTTCGCGGCGAAGGATCCCCCCTCGAAATTCTTACCCGGCTCCGTGAGGAAAGCCGGGGCATAGCAGTCGAGAGGAAGGCTTTCCGTCCCCGCCGAGACAAAAATGCTGTCCTGGATTCCCAGGCCTGAAATCTCCTCGGCAGTAAGACGACGGGCCGTAACCTTCTCGGTGTTCACGCCATTCCCCTTTTGATCGCGGCATCCTGCGAATTCATTAAGACCCTATCACGAAAGAACCAACTACCCTCCATTGCACACGCGTTCGCGTTCGCGATGGCATCGTTCGGCCTTCCGGGCATTTCTTCCGAGCGGGCGGCGGGCAACTTGTCCTGCATTATCGGAAAGCGTGGCACTCGCAGAGAAATACCATGAGCGGAGTCCGTATTCACCGTGCCCCTGTCTCCGTATCACGGCAGGACGCCGGTGACGGCCCCGACGCTCATACCGTCAGTGTGCCCGCGACCACTGACAACGCCCCCGGGGGCCGAGGGCGCCGGCATTCCCGGCAGGACACGGTCGGCACCGGAGCGGCGCGGAGCTCGGTGGGCGGGACCGGCGGAACCGGGTAACGTCGTTGTCATGTTCTTCCAGACGCCGATTTCCGAGTGAGAGCGTGACGGGCCGCCGCTGATGTCCGTCGTCGCCGCGCCCGTCCCCCACCGACGAATCCGTAGATCACTTCACATCATTCCCGGGAGAACCCATGACCGTGAGCAAGAACATCAACAACCCCGTGGGCCAGGGCGGCGGCCAGCGCAAGCGGCTGTCCCGCGCCGAACGTCAGAACAACGGTCCGCACCGCAACCTCGACCGCCAGAGTGCCGCCGACCGGAAGGCGGAGCTGGTGCGCAAGATGCGTGAGAAGACGGACGCGGCCGAGGGTGACGGGCCGACGGGCGACGACACCGCTCAGAGCTGACGCACCGCCGCCGGGCGGCCGCGCACGAAACAGGCCCGGGTCGGAGACCCGGGCCTGCTGGGTGCTGCCCACCGATCAGGGCGCGGCGCGGTCGCCGGCCGGTGGCCCCGTCGGCAGGGCGGCGAGCCGACTCACCGGTGACAGCACCAGCGCGATCACCACGGCGGCGGAACCGGCCGCCGCGACGGTCAGCGCGCCGTGGGCGCCGAGGCGGCCGGAGAGCAGGCCCGCGGACAGACCTCCGAGGGCTCCGCCGCCGAACAGCAGGGTGCGGAAGACCGCCGTCATCCGGCCCATCATCGACTGCGGGGTGGCGGCCTGGCGCAGGCTGACGATGACGACGCCCGCGACACCGAGCCCGAGGTAGCTGGTGAAGAAGGAGAGGACGAACATCCCCACCATCACCGGGCGGGGGCCGGCCGCCAGGACGATCAGCAGGGGGCCGAGGAGAAGGGCCGACTGCGCGACGAGGTAGACGCGTCCGAGCCGGAAGCGCCGGATCACCGTGCGGGAGATCGCCGCACCGATCAGACCGCCCACCGAAGCGGTCGCGAACACCCCGCCGATGGCCGTCGGTCCGAGGTGGAGATCGCGTGTCCCGTAGAGCAGGAACATGGTCCATACGGTGACCATCGAGAAGTTGCAGCAGAACCCGATGAGCGCGAGCGACCGCAGCACCGGATTCCTCAGCACCCAGCGGAGACCGTCCCGGAGTTCGGTCGGGACATGGCGTCGTACGGTCGCGGGTACGGGACGCGGTTCGGGGGTGCGGATGAGCAGCAGCGACACCACGGACACCAGGCAGGAGAACGCGTTGGCGACCAGGGCCACGGGTGCGGTGACGGCGGCGACCAGCAGGCCGGCGAGCCCGGGGCCCGCCACATCGGCCGCCGACGAGCTCATCCCCATCTTGGCGCCGGCCTCGACATAGCGTTCGGGATCACGTACCAGGGTGGGTACGTAGGACATCCAGCTCACGTCGAAGAGCACCGAGGCGACGCCGACGGTGCAGGCGATGGCCAGCAGGAGGGTCAGGTCGAGCGCGTCCGTCCAGTAGAGGACGGGTACGAGGGCCAGCAGGACCATCCGGACGAGGTTGGCGCCGAGCATCAGCCGCCGTCGCCGGGCGCGGTCCACCCATACGCCGAGGACCAGGGCGAGCCCGAGATACGGGGCGAGTTGCAGGAACCGCAGGAAGCCGACCTGTTCGTCGGTGGCGCCGAAAGCGGTGATCGCGGTGAGCGGCAGGGCGAGGTTGGTGACCTGGGCGCCCAGCAGCGACAGGGTCTCGCCGAACCAGAACTTGAGGAAGTCGCCGTTGCGCCAGAGGCTTTCCGAGGCGGTTTTCCCGGGGGCGTTGATCCCCACGGCGGTCATCGGCGCCCCCTTCGGAGGTCGGGAGCCTGCCGGGCGAGGTCGGCGACCGCGTCGGCGACGTGGTCCACCTCCTCCTCGGTGTTGTAGTAGTGCGGCGACAGGCGCAGGCACCATTCGATGCCCTTGTCCCGGAAGTCGTACTGCGCGAACTCACGGAAACTGAGGGCTGAGTTGATACCCCGGGCGTCCACGGCCGCCTTGAACGGCTGCGGCTGCCAGCCCTCCACCGCGAAGGTGACGAGCGCGGCCAGCCGCGGCCCGCGGTCGAGCACCCGCACCCCGGGTACGGTTCCGAGCCGGTCGCGCAGCCGGGCGGCGAGTGCCGGTGTGCGCCGCTCGACGGCCTCGATGCCGACCTCGCGGGCGTAGCGCGTCGCGGCGGCGCTGCCGAGCACCGTGGCGTAGGGGAATTCCCACTCCTCGAACCGGGCTGCCGTCGGAGCGGGCTCGTAGGCGCCCGGCTCGGTCCAGCGGGCGCCGTGCATATCGATGAACAGCGGTTCGTAGCCCGCCCGCAGGACGCGGTCGGAGACGTACAGGAACCCGGAGCCGCGCGGGCCGCGGAGGAATTTGCGGCAGGTGGCGGTGAGGAGGTCGCAGCCGATCTGCTCCACGTCGATGACGAACTGGCCCACCGACTGGCAGGCGTCCACCAGGTAGAGCAGGTCCAGCTCCCGGCAGTGCCGGCCGATCTCGGCGACCGGTGAGACGAGTCCCGAGTTGGTGGGGACATGGGTGGCGGACACCAGCCGGGGCCGGTGGGTCCGCATCAGCGCGGCCATCGCCTCCGTGTCGACGCCTCCGTCGGCGGTGTCGGGGGCGTGGACGATGCGTACGCCGAAGCGCTTGCGCAGGGACAGGAAGGCGATCTGGTTGGAGACGAAGTCGTCACGGGTCGTGAGGATGACGTCGTCGGCCTCGAAGGGGATCGAGGACAGGGCGTTGGCGTAGGCGTGGGTGGCGCTGCCCGCGAAGGCGATGTTGTCGGGCGTGGTGTTGATGAGGGCGGCGATCTCCGTGTAGAAGGCGCGTACTTCGGCGGCCCGGGCGGCCGACGCCTCGTAACCGCCGATCCGTGCTTCGAGATTCAGATGGCCGACCATCGCGTCGAGTACGGGGGTGGCCAGCAGCCCGCAGCCCGCGTTGTTGAAGTGGATGACCTTCCGGCACCCCGGGGTGTCGGCCCGCAGCGCGGCGACGTCCAGCTGAAGTGCTTCCCGACCCGAACCGATAGCGCTATTGTCATTCCTCATGAACGACAGTAGCACTTCTGGTGAGTTGGCCGACAGACTGCGGATCCTGCTCGCGCGGCTCTCGCCCGGCGACCGGCTGCCGAGCAGCCGCGAGCTGATCAAGGAGTACCGGGTCGGCCCCGCGACCGTGGCGCGGGCCATCGCCGCACTGGCGGCGGAGGGCGCGGTGGTGACCCGCCCGGGCAGCGGAACGTACGTGGCGCAGCGCACCCGGCTCCACGACGAGTCCGCCGACCCCGGCACCAGCACCGACTGGCAGACGGTCGCCCTCACGGACCGCGCCGTCGACACGCACCTGATCGCCGACCCGCTCGGGCCGCCACCGGCCGGGACGATTTCCCTGGACGGCGGTTACGTACACCGCTCGCTCCAGCCCACCCGCGCCCTGAGCGCGGCGCTGGCGCGGGCGGCGCGCCGTCCGGACGCCTGGGACCGTGCCCCGGCGGCCGGTCTGACGGAACTGCGCACCGTGTTCGCCCGTATCGTCGGCGGCAGTGTGGCACCGCAGGACGTCCTGGTCACCGGGGGCGGACAGAGCGCCCTGTCGATCGCCTTCCGGGCCATCGCCGGACCCGGCAGCCCGGTCCTGGTGGAGTCGCCCACCTATCCCCGCGCCCTGACGGCCGCCCGCGCCGCGGGACTGCGGCCGGTACCGGTCCCGCTCGACGCCGACGGGCTGCGGCCCGACCTGCTGGCCGACGCGTTCGCGATGACCGGCGCACGGCTGCTGTACTGCCAGCCGGCCTTCCAGAACCCGACCGGCACGGTCCTGGCGCCCGAACGGCGCCGTCAGATCCTCGATGTGGCGCGCGCCTCCGGCGCGTTCGTGATCGAAGACGACTTCGCGCGGCATCTGGGACACGGCGGCGCCGTGCCACGGCCGCTGGTCGCCGATGACCGCGACGGCACGGTCGTCCACATCACCTCGCTCACCAAGCCCGCCGCGCCGAGCCTGCGGATCGGGGCCCTGGTGGCCCGCGGGCCGGTCATGGAACGGATGCGGGCCGTGCGCCTGGTCGACGACTTCTTCGTCACGCGCCCGCTCCAGGAGGCCGCGCTGGAAGTGCTCAGCTCCCCGTCCTGGGACCGGCACGTCCGCTCGCTCGGTACGGCGCTGCGGGAGCGCTGCGCCGTACTGGCCGCCGCGATCGCCCAGGAGATCCCCGGCGCGACCCTCTCCGGGCTGCCGGCCGGAGGGCTGCATCTGTGGGTCCGGCTGCCGCCCGGCGTGGACGACACCGTGCTCACGAGCGCCGCCCGGCAGCGCGGCGTCGCCGTGAGCGCCGGCAGCCGCTACTTCGCCACCGAGCCGCCAAGCGCTCACCTGCGTATCGGCTTCGCGGCCGCGGCCGACCGTACGGAGCTGACGGAGGGGGTACGCCGGCTGGGAGCCGCGCTCGGGGATCTCGGCCCGAGGCGGGAGGAGTGAGGCGGGAGTAGTGAGGCGCGGGAGCAGTGAGGCGTGGGGGGACCGGGCCGCGCGAACGGCGAATCCCCGGCACGGAAAGGCGGCTCGTCTGCGGCTCGTCTGCCGTGACCCGCTCTTTGACGAGGGCGGCCCGGAGCGCGAGTCTGATTCTCGCCACCCGCTCTTCGCCGCCAGCCCGGCCGCCGACCGGGGCCCTTTTATTGTCCGGGCCGATCGGCGACGGAATGGCATGATCACCGCATGACCGGCAACCGACTCCCCCCGGGCTGGACCCTTGCGCGGATCCGCGATGTCTCCGGAGATCAGGAGGCGGTACTGCTCGGTGCGGATCGCGCGGCGGCCTGGCGGGGCGGCCCGGGCGACGGTGAGGAGATCCGGCCGGAGACCGTGATCGGATTCCACTCGCTCTGCCTGCTGAAGCCGGTCGGCGACGAGGACTGGTACATGGGCAGCCTCAACGAGGACGGGACCGTCGACTGCTGGGCCGCCTACGCGGACTTCCACGAGGCCCTGCGGGGCCTGTAGACCCGGGGTGCCACGCCGGACAACCGGTCCCGCCCGCCCCGTCCGACGGCCACCGCCCGGCCATGGGCAGCGCGCCTGCGGCCCGACCCGGCCGCCCACCGCTTCGAAGCCGAGCCGGGCCTCATGCGGCGCTCCATCCTCGCGATGCGGGAGGAGAGCACCCTGGAGCCGGACGACGGCCGGACCGGTCGCGGCCCGGCGGTCGGTTCGGGCGAACCCTCGCGTGAACCCTCAGCCGAACAGGAAAGCCACCGTCGTGGCCGCCCCCAGTGACGCGCCCGCGAGAGTCTGGGCCACCGTGTGGTACCTCAGGGCGACCCGTGACCAGCACACCGCGGCGGTGAGTGCGTAGGCGGTCAGCCACCACGGCGAGTGGACCGCGGACAGCAGGGCGACCACCGCGGAGGCCACTGCGGAGTCCACCGAGATCTTCCAGACGGTGTTCACCGCAAGCAGTCCGACGGTCATCACCCAGAGGCCCAGCATGGCGATCAGGATGGGGGTGGGGGCGCCGCCGAGGAGCATGATCAGGGAGCCGGTGCCGATGGAACCGAGGATGACGAAGAAGATCGGTGCCCGCTGGGTGCGGTCGACGACATGGCGGTCGCCCCAGGTGCCGCGCTTGCGCTCCCATTCGATGTAGCCGGCCGGGATCAGACCGGCGCACAGGGCGCCGAGCAGGCCCCACAGCAGGCCGGTCCAGTGGCCCGCGGCGGCCAGGCCGATGCCGAGCATGCCCGCGAGCAGGACGTTGCGCGGCTGGAGGACGTCGGTGACGACGCGGGCCGTGGTGACGAAGCGGGCCGTGGCGGTGACGGGCGAACCGGTGGACGTCTCGGTCGTGCGCTGTGTTCCGGTCGTGCGCTGTGCTTCGGTCATGCGCTGTGCTCCAGTCCGGACCGCAGGACGAGGCGGGTCCGCTGTTCCGGGATGGCCTTGTAAGCGGCGGCCACCCGCAGCAGCCAGGCGACCTCGCCGTCCTGGTCGGTGGCGTGCTTGGTCTCGAAGGCGCCGGCCTTTCCGGCGGGCGCGCCCTCGGCCTTGGCGACCAGGGCCGCTTTGATCCAGTAGGCGTCGGCCAGTGAGCCGGCCTTCCCGGGGTCCGTACCCTCGTCCGCCGCGGCCTCCTTGGCGGCGGTCAGCAGGCCGTCGGGGACGTAGTGGCGCAGCTTCTCGACCGCGTCCGCGATGTCCGCGGCCCAGCGGTCGACGCGCAGGTCCGCGGGAGTATCGAAGCGGGTCAGCTCCCGGGCGAGCGAGGCCGGCGGGGCGAACGGCTGATCGGGGAAGGCGGTCATCAGCTCGCGCCACAGCGGGTGCAGGTTCACCTGGGCCCGCCAGAGCCGGATCCGCCGCCAGCCCTTGCTGAAGGCGGGTATGGAGGCACCGACCGCGAAGAAGGAGAAGAGGACGACCTGGGCGGCCTCGGTGGCCTTGTCGAAGGTCAGCGCGAAGCTCGCGCTGGGCTGGTCCACCACGCTGATCCACAGGAACACGGTCCGGCTGACGGTGTAGCCGACACCGATGAACATCGCGAAGGTCATCATCCCCAGGCCCACCCGGAGATGGCGCACCCGGGTGTCGGCCGTGGCCAGGGCCCACTGGTAGGCGCAGACGGCGGACGCGGCGCCCAAGTAGAGGTAGAAGACGCTCATATAGAGCGTGGCGCCCCACTGGCCGGCGTGTTCGGACACGAACCGGTCCGTGGGGACCGAGCGGTCCACCACGGTGAAGAAGAGGACGGTGAGCAGGACGAGAGTGACCACGGACGCCTTGGTGGCCACCCGCTGGACGAGCCGGGCGAACCGGACATGGCGCGGTATCTCCCCGTCCTTGGGGAAGTGTCCGTAGATGGCGACGATGTAACTGAGGATCGCCAGGATGGCGATGGTGGACGTGTAGTGCTTGATGAGCACCGCGAGGTCCACGACGGGGCTGTTGTTGAGGTTGATCCGGACCACACGGGTCTTGGTCCAGAGGGCGACGGCGAAGCCCGCGTAGCAGCCCCAGAGGGCGCGGCGGCGCTTGTCCTCCTCGTCACCCCAGAGCGCGGCCGGCATACGCCACAGGGCCACGGCGGTCATCAGACCGGCGACGAGATAGCCGGCGAGGTCGAGCGTGGTCACGTGAATTCCTCGGTGGGGGGGGTACGGGACTGCGGGTGGCGGCGGGCCGCGGCCTGTGAACTACGGGCCGCGGGCCATGGGCAGCGGGCCGCGGCCTGAGAACGGCGGCCTGCGAACTACGGGCCGCGAGCGGCGGGCTACGAGCGGCGGAAGAACGCGCGGAGGGAGAACGTACGCCGGTGGGCGACCGGCCGGGACAGCGAGTTGGCCAGCCGTCCGACCATGTCGTCGCTGGTCACGTCCCTGGCCATCCGCGGGATCAGGGAGGCGCCGAATTCGGCGACCCGCTCGTCGTGCGTGTCGTACTGGGCGCGGGCCTGGACCGTGTCGGAGGAGAGGACCCGTTCGATCAGCGAGGAGTCGAAGACCGGCAGCAACCGCCGCATCTGCTCGGCGTCCAGGCTGGTGCCGTGGTCGAACCACTCGTGGCACAGCTCGTGCAGGATCACATGCTGGGTCTGGTACGCGGTCGGGCGGCGCCGGTAGAGGACATAGCTGGTGGTGCCGGACTTCAGTCGCAGACCGCAGGCCGCGTTGACGCGCGCCAGCCGTTCGGGCAGCTCCTGGAGGACGATGGTCCGGCCGCGGGCCGCCTCCATGTTCGCCACCAGGCCCTCGATGGTGAAGGGCGCGGGTATGGGAAGGTCAGCCAGTCCGGCTTCGCACTCTTTGCGCAGTTCACGCAGGGACATGGGGGCCTCTTGGTCGTCGACTCGCGCGTATCACAAGCGGTCGGCGAGTCTAACCAACGCCGGTCTCCGACCGGATCCCGTATCCGCTACGGGCCGCCCGGAGCGCCGTCTTCCGCACCCTCGGCCCGCTCCTTGTTGTCCTTGGTGTCCGCCAGCAGGGAGAGCGCGAACTCCAGCAGCTCCGCCGGGAGTCCGTCGTCGTCGACACCCCGGCCCGCCACCCCCGCGATCTCCCCGGTGCGCCGCTTGGCGAGGAACTGGAGACCGGCGACCACGTCGCCGACGACCTCCGACTCCTCCTTGAAGAACCGCCAGTCGACACCGAAGCCCAGCCCGAGCGCCTTGAGGATCTCCTCGGAGGGCTGGGTGACCTTGCCGGCGAGGATGTTCGAGAAGTAGCTGTGGGAGAGCGAACCGCCGCGCTCCTTCACCAGCTCGGCGAAGATCCGCCCGGACACCTTCTGGCCCGGGAAGGTCTTCTCCAGCATGTACTCGACCTTCTGCTGCAGTGTCTGCAGTTCGGGCGTGCGCTCTTCGCCGCTGTCCATCCGGTTACCTACGTTCACCTCGTACACCGGGGCAAGTGTCCGGCTTGCACAAACACTCTACGCCACTGTTAACTACAAAAAACACGGCCAGGGGGCCACAGGGGAGTCCCCTGTCCGTGGACAACTTCCGTGCGCCGATCCGGTTCGGCACGTGAATCTATGGGTGTAGCCCTTCGCGACGGGGGATGCGCGAAGGGCTACACGCGTGCAGTATGCCAGCCCCTCAGGAACCGATCCACAGCGCGTCTCCCGCCGGCCCGCGCCTCGCCTCCTGGCACGGGCCCGGGCAGGCGCCGGGTCACGAGGTCGGCGTCATCCACTCCGGGTAGCGGGCGCCCGCCGCGCCGTGCGGGAGGATCTGCCGGATCAGGGCGAGGTCCTGCGGGGTGAGCGTCACCCCGGCCGCGGCGGTGTTCGAGGTGACGCGGTCGGGGCTGCGGGTGCCGGGAATGGGGACGATGTCGTCGCCCTGGGCCAGCAGCCAGGCCAGGGCGAGCTGGGTGACGGTGATGTCCTTCTCCCCTGCCAGCTCGGTCAGCCGCCGGACGGCGGTCAGATTCTTCTCGTAGTTACCGGGCTGCCAGCGGTCGTCGAAGCTGCGCATGTCGTCCGCCGGATACTCGGCGGCCGGCTTCACCGCACCCGTCAGAAAGCCGCGGCCCAGGGGCGAGTACGGCACGAACCCGATGCCCAGCTCCCGTACGACCGGAAGCACCTCGGCCTCCACGCCGCGTTCGAACACCGAGTACTCGGTCTGGAGCACCGACACCGGGTGGACGGCATGGGCACGGCGGATGTTGTCCGGGCCGGCCTCGCTGAGGCCGAAGTAGCGGACCTTGCCTTCGGCGATCAGTTCACCCACGGCGCCCGCCACGTCCTCGATGGGTACGTCCGGGTCGACCCGGTGCTGGTACAGCACATCGATACGGTCCGTGCCGAGATGCCGCAGGCTGTTCTCGGCGACCTCCCGGATGTGCTCCGGGCGGCTGTCCAGGGCGCCGGTGAAGTTCTGCGGATCGCTCAGGTCGTAGCCGAACTTGGTGGCGATGAGGATCTCGTCGCGGAAGTCCCGCACCGCACGGCCGAGGAGGCGCTCATTGCTGCCGGTGCCCATGCCGTACAGCTCGGCGGTGTCGAAGAGGGTCACACCGAGTTCGTACGCCCGGTGAATGGCGGCGGTGCCGCCCGCCTCGTCGCCGGGTCCGTACGCCATGGTCATACCCATCGTGCCGAGGCCGATCGCCCCGGCCGCCAGGCCCTGGGTGCCGAGGGTGCGGTGCGGAAGGTTCTGCTGCTGTGTCATGCCGTGAACGCTAGGTCCGCGAAGGCGTCCGGGCATGGGGCCGCGGCCGCATAGGATTGCCTGATCCTCTCGGCAAGGGAGTGGCGCATGTTGGACCGGCTTTCGGCGGCCGTCACCCGGCACGGGGTCGGGCCGTGGTCCGACACGGCCGTGCCCCGGCTCACCCTGGTCGCACTCGACGAGCCGGCCGTTCCCGTCGAGCTGCTGTACGACCCCATGGTCTGTTTCATCTCCAGCGGTGCCAAACGGGCCGGCACGGGCGGGCGGAGCTGGCGGAGCGCACGCGGCGACATGGCCCTCAATACGCTCCCGGTCCCGGTCACCGTCGCCTGCGAAGAGGCCCCGTACCGCTCGGTGATCATGCGGCTGGACGCGGGCCTCCTCACCGAACTGCTGCTGGAGTGGGGCGAGTACGACCGGTGTCCGGATTCGGGCTCCGGCTCCGGCTCCGGCTCCGGCTCCGGCGGGCAGATCAGCGCGGCGATGACACCGGAAATCCTGGACGCGGTCACCCGGTGGACGGAGCTGCTCGACAACCCGGAGGACATCGGCCCGCTGGCGGCGCGGTTCGAGAGCGAAATCCTGTACCGGCTGCTCCGCGGCCCGCTGGGGCCGGTGCTGCGCCAGTTCACCGTGGCGGACTCGGGGACCGCCCGGGTCCGCGCGGCGGCGGTGTGGATCTGCGGGCACTACGCCGAACCGCTGACCGTCGAGGAGATCGCGACGGTCGCGCATATGAGCACCGCCACCCTGCACCGCCGCTTCAAAGCCGCCACCGGGCTGAGTCCGCTCCGGTTCCAGAAACAGGTACGCCTCCAGGAGGCCAGAAGGCTGCTGACGGCGGGCGACACCACGGCCGCCGCGGTGGCGCAGACGGTCGGATATCTGAGCGCGACTCAGTTCAGCCGGGAGTACCGGAGCGTCTACGGGCTGCCGCCGATGCGGGACGCGGCACGGCTGCGGGGCCGGTTGGCGGCCGGCGGGACCACCGGCGGGGCGACCGGCAGAGCCACCGGCGCGGCGACCGGCAGGGAGAACGGCAGCGGCCTCGCCGGCGGAAGCGGACGGCGGGTTGCCCCGAGCCTCATGTCATCTCCGGCAGCAGCAGCAATCCCGCCAGCAGCCACATCGTCGCCACCGACCCCAGGATGAACAGCAGGACGTACGTCTCGTACCAGCGCAGCAGATTCCCGGAGCGGGGCCGGGTACGGAAGCCGGGGCCGACGATCTCGTCCGTGAGGTCGCACTCCTCGTTGCGGTAGTCCAGCCAGGCCAGCGCGCCGATCACCACGAGCAGGCAGGTGAAGACGGCGACGACCGTGGCGAGGACCAGCAGGCCGATCACCCCGCTGCGCGCCACGTCCGGGGCGAGACCCCACTTCCGGTAGCCCACGAAGAGCGCGACCGCGGCGCCGACGAGCGCGGTGGCCAGGGTCTGGTAGATCGCGAGGAAGCGGTGGACGTTCTCGTTGACCGCGTTGATCTGCTGGAGGAGGTACCGGTACCGCTCCAGAGCGAATTCCCTGCGGACCGATTCCTGGGTGTCCAAGTCGTGGGTGTCTAAGTCCTCGGTGGCTGCCATGATCCGTCCCCCCCGGTCGACTGGCCCTCAGTATGCGGCGCGCGGGCCGCGGCCGCCCGGCGAAACCGTGGTTCTCCCGAGCTTCGGAAGACGGGCCGCGGCCCCGTACGGCTGCCTCCGGCCGGGCATTCGTGACCATGTAACCGGCCGGTGACGGCGGTGTTCTGGAACGGGAGAGCCGGGATCCCGGTGCGCGGCAAGCCCCTCATAGAGGTCGAACAAGCGCCGGGAAGCCAGCGGGCCTTCCGGTCTCAACTCGGCACTGAACAGGGAGATTTCATGTCCGGCATCCGCAGCAAGGCCGTCCTCGCGTCCGCGGTCCTCGTGGGCAACATCATGCTGATGACCGCCTGCCAGAGCTCGGACCAGGCCGCGGTGAAGACCGACGCCAAGCCGGTGGCCAAAGTCGAGCCCGCGCAGCCCGCCGAGCCGGCCACCGAGCGGATCGGCACGCCTGTCACCCCGCCCGTTCCCGCGCAGGCCCCGACCGGCAAGGGCACCACCGCCAAGGACACGGGCGCCAAGACCAAGGAGAACAAGGGCGGCAAGAGCGGCAAGAGCGCTAACGGAGCCAAGGTCAGGGACGGGTCCGGATACGACATCGGGGACGGGCGCCGGGTGCCGGTCGAGCAGACCTGCGGGGCCAACGACATCAACTGGAAGACCCGTGCCGAGAGCCAGGCCGGCGGATACATCCTGCTCATGGCGAAGGCCAAGCCCGGTATCACCTGCTATCTGCCCGCCGCTCTGCCGACCGTCGCCTTCGGCTCCGACGGCACGGAGGCGGGCCCGGCGCAGAAGGCCGCCCCCAAGCAGATCAAGCTCAGCGGGAACAAGGTCGCGTACGCCGGGGTGAACCCGAAGACCACCAAGGGGAACTGGGGCAAGCAGTTCGACAGCATCATCGTCGCCGTCGGCAACGACGACCCCAACCCGGAGTCCCTGAGGGTCGGCACCATCACCGTCGACAAGCCGGTCGTCACCAACTGGCAGACGAAGGCGTCGGACGCCGTTCCGCTCGCCTGAAGGCACCACCCGTCACCGTGACCGGGACCGCCTGCGCCCTGATGAGCCTCGCCGGCCTGGGATCATCAGGACACACATGGGCCGGGAGTGCCCTCGTTCATTACGCCTGATGGCCCGGCCGAGCAGTCGGTGAGGAGACGGAATGGCCGAACTGAACGAACGGTCGTGGGCGGAAGCGATCGGCATGTACGCGCGCCGGGCCACCATTGCCAAGGTCGCGGGCCGGGAGCACGATGACTGGGCCCTCGACGCCTCCACCTTGATACACAGCGCTACTTCCGATGCGCGTGGCTGGCGCACAGTGGATCTCTACGAGGGTGAACTCGAGCGGCTCGAAGATCCGTTCTATCCCTTCACCGTGTTCCCGGACGGCCCCGCGGCACATCCTGCGTGGCAGTCCTGCCTTCACGAGATTTCGCGCTCGTCGGCCGAGCGCTTCCTCGTGGCCCTCTCCACACCGTGGATCGATGTCGGCGCGGAACCGCATTTCAACGTCCTCCGGGGAGCGCTCGAAGAGAAGGCACGCACCATCCTGTCCCGCTTCCCCGAAGGTTCGCGTTTCTACGCCAACACCGGAAGCGCCAGCGCCACCCTCGACTACTACCAGCGGGTCTCCACCTGGCACTCCCTGTCGTCGCGCGATTTCGACTTCGGGTTGTTCCTGGTCTCCACGAAGGAGATCGGAATGGTCTGGTCGTTTCGCTGACACTCGTCGGCCGCCTGTCCTCTCCCGGGGACGGTTGAGGAACCAGCCAATCCGTTGGCATGTGGCACGGTGCGTTCGCGGGGCGGGGGCCGTTGACGAGGGTATTGGTGTGCGTAGGGGGTGCGCCTTCGGCCAAACCCCGCTGCGGGGCTTGTGGCGGCCGCGGGGACGCGTGTTCCACTGGAGACAGCGGGGTGCGTTCCTTGTGCCGGTCCGGCCCCGTTCGCCGATGTCTCCGACACCGCAACCGCACTGCGCCGACGCGCACCGAATCCCTCTCCGCCCCTCGATTCCGGCGGTCCTCGCCCAGCTGCGAGCGCCGCGGTCCCGGCTGTTCCGGCGATCGTGACGTCGGACGTTCCGATGCCGGGCAGCGTGCCCGGCGGGCCGGGGACGAGCGTCGGCGCGGCTCTCCGGACTCCCTCTCCGGTCTCCAGCCTTCCAGGAGTGACGTTGATCCACGGGGTAGATGCTTTCGACCGAATCCATGAATACGACAACGTTGTAGTGACCGGCGGGGCGGGTTTTATCGGCCGCCGGCTGGTCGCGGTCCTCAGCGGGCTCGGGAAGCGGGTCACCGTCGTCGACCTTGCCGGGCTTCCGGCGGAGTTGAGCGGGTTACCCGGGGTGCGGCACCGCCCGGCGGATCTCCGGGACTACGGCGACACCCTGCTCGCCCTCCAGGGCGCCGATGCCGTCTTCCATCTGGCCGGGAACGCCAGCGGGACCGTCTCCGTGGAGCGGCCCCGGTACGACTTCCACCTCAATGCCGTGGCCACCTGCCATGTCGGCGACGCCTGTCTCGAACTCGGGGTCCGCAAGCTCGTCCACCTCTCCTCCGCCATCGTGTACGGCACTCCGCGGTACGCACCGATCGACGAGGACCATCCCACTCGGCCGTTCCTGCCCTACGGCGCGTCCAAGCTCTCCGGCGAACTCACCCTGCTGAGCCTCCGGCACTCCGCCGGGCTTCCCGTCGTCATCGGGCGGCCCTTCGTGGTCTACGGGCCCGGCGAGGACCCGAAGCACGCGGGCGGCGAGGTCTCGCAGTTCCTGCGGTGGCACCTCAACGGGCTGCCGATCCCCGTGGTCGGCGACATCGACCTGAAGACGCGAGACTTCGTCCATGTCGACGACGTTTGCCGGGCGCTGCTCGTACTCGCCGCGCGAGGCACGGACGGCGAGGTCTACAACCTGGGCAGCGGCACCGGGGTGTCCATGCGGGAGCTGGCGGAAGCGGTGGGGGCGGCCACCGGGCGGCCCGCTCTGCTGGAGGCCGACGGGAGCAGCCTGGAGGACAGCTTCCCCCTGGTCGCGGACGTCTCCAAACTGGCCGCCCTCGGCTGCGCGGCGGAGGTCGGGCTGGACCGTGGGCTGTCCGGGCTGGCCGCCGTGCTCGGCGAACGGCCTGAACTGCCCTCGGTGAAGGCCGTGTTCCGGAGGGTGCCGCGGACGGTCCCCCGGCGGCTGACGGAGGGGGAATGCGACGGGGAGAGGGAGAAGGAGGGCGAGGGGGAACGGGCCGCGGTGGTCGCGGTGCCGTCGGTACGGAGCGAGGACGGAGGCGGCGCGAAGGCCGACAGGCCGGGCGCTGTCGGGCCCGGGGTACGTACCCCCGAGGCCCAGGCTCCGCCGTGCTAGCCGTCGACGGCGGCCCCCGCCTGCTCCCCGAAGGCGCCGTCGCGCCCTGGCCGTACATCACCGACGACGACCGGCGGGCCGTCCTCGGCGCCCTGGACGCCGCCACCCCCTGGCACTGGCCCATGCGCGCCGTACAGGAGCTGGAGGAGGCGTGGTCGGCGTACACCTCCATGCCGTACGTCCTCGCCGCCAACTCCGGGACCGCCGCGCTGCACATGGCGATCGCCGCGGCCGGTGTCGAGCCGGGGGACGAGGTGCTCGTACCCGCCGACACCTTTCTGGCGTCGGCGTCCTGCGTCCTCCAGGCGAACGCGGTGCCCGTCTTCGTCGACACCGACCCCGTGACGTTCAACCTGGACCCCGCCCTGGTCGAGGAGCGGATCACCGGCCGTACCCGGGCGATCGTCGCCGTCGACCTGAACGGCCTGCCCGCCGACTACGACGCCCTGCGTGCCGTCGCCGGCCGGCACGGCCTCGCGCTGATCGAGGACGCGGCGCAGGCGCACGGCGCCACCTACCGGGGGCGGCCCGTGGGCTCCCTCGGCACGATGAGCGGCGCCAGCCTCAACGGCTCCAAGACCCTGTCGGCCCTCGGCGAGGGCGGGCTGTTCGCGACGCGCGACGCGGAGGAGTACGCGCTCGCCCGGCGGGTGCTGATGTTCGGCGAGGAGCTGCCGGGCCGGGACCGCGACTACAACGCCCGCATCATGGGCTGGAACTACCGCATCGACGTACTGGCCGCGGCGTTCGCCCGCTCCCAGCTCCGGCGGCTCCCGGAGATGACCCGGATCCGCGAGGCCAACGGCGCGGCGCTCACCGCCGCGCTGGCGGGGGTGCCGGGCATCCGGACACCGGCCGTCCCCGCGGACCGTACGCACGTCTACTTCTTCTATCCGCTGCTCGTGGCGCCCGAGGAGCTGGGCGTCGACCCGGCCGATGTGTCCGTGCCCGCGTTCCGCGACGCGCTCGCGGCCGCCGTGAACGCGGAGGGCCTCGGCATCATGCGCTGGCAGCCCCGGCCGGTCCCGGCCCAGACGCTCTTCCAGGAGCTGCGCGGATACGGCCGCGGCTGCCCGTGGAGCTGCGGCCATGCCGCAGCCGGGCACGTCTACCGCCCGGAGGAGTACCCGGTGAGCGAGGAGGTCTGCCGTCGCAGGCTGGTCCTCGGCCAGAGCTTCAGCTCCCTGGGCCCGCCGAACGGCGAACGGACGATGCGTCTCTTCGCCGACGTCTTCCACAAGGTCCTGGTCGAGGAGCGGGACGCCCTGATCGCGCTGGCCCGGCGTGGGGCGGCCGGGGACGGGGGTGCGAGCCGGTAGAAGAGTGACGGGCGGGGTACCCGCGGGAGGCACGAGAGCAGGCCGGAGACGGCGGTACGGGAAAGGACCCGGGCATTCATGGGGAAGAAGTCGTACAGGGCAGCGGACCAGGCCTTCGGCACGACGGGCGGCGGGACCCGGACCCGGACCGGCCCCCCGGCCCCGCTGCCGGCTCCGCCGAGAGCCGCCCGGCTGGCCGTCAGCACGGTCTTCTTCACCACCGGGGCCGCCTTCGCGACCTGGGCGGCCCGGGTCCCCGCCGTACAGGAACGCCTCGACCTCTCCGCCGGGCAGCTCGCGGTGGCGCTGGTGGGGCTGAGCGCCGGGGCGTTCCTGGGGCTGCCGCTGGTGGGCGGGCTGGTGGCCCGGTACGGCAGCCGTACGGTGCTCTGCGCCGGGATGGCCGCCTATCTGGCGGCGCTGGCCGCGCTGGCCTTCGTACCGAGCCTGGCGCTGCTCACCGCCGTACTGGCGGTGTTCGCCTGCGGGAACACCGCGGTCGACGTCTCCATGAACACCCAGGGCGTCCTGGTCGAGCGGGCGTACGGGCGGCCGGTGCTCGGCGGTTTCCACGCGATGTTCAGCCTCGGCGGGATCGCGGGCGCGGGCATCGGGGCGCTCGTGGCCTGGGCCGGGGTGGGCACCGGGCCGCACTTCGCGGTCACGGCCGTCGTGCTGTGCGCGGTGGCGGGCGTCGCGGTGACGGCGCTGCTGCCCGAGCCGCACCGCCCGGCGGGCGACGGCGGCCGGTCCGGCCCACTGCTGGCGCTCCCCGGGCCCGGGCTGTGGGTGCCCGGTCTGCTCGCCTTCTGCGCGCTGATGGGCGAGGGCGTCGTCAACGACTGGGGCGCGGTCTATCTGACCGAGGAGGCGGACGCGGCGGCGGGCGCGGCGGGCGCGGGCTTCGCGGTCTTCTCGGCGGGCATGGTGATCGGGCGGCTGACGGCGGACCGGATCCGCCCGCGCATCGGCACCACCGGTTTCCTCACCGGCTGTGCCGCGGTGGCGGGCGCCGGGGCGCTGGTCCCGGTCGTCTCCCCCACGGTCACCGCCGGGCTCCTCGGCTACGGCCTGCTGGGGCTGGGCCTGGCCGCCGTCGTCCCGGTGATCTTCAGCCACGCCGCCGACCTCCGCCCCGACCGCCCCGGCCCGTCCATCGCCGCGGTCTCCGCGGTCGGTTACGTCGGCTTCCTGGCCGGCCCGCCGGTCATCGGCTTCCTCGCCGAGTCGGCGAACCTGCGGGTGGCGATGCTGGTCCTCCCCGCGCTGATGGGCGCCATGGCCTTCCTCGCAACACGCCTGCGCGACCGCTGAGTCGGGCCCGCTCCGGAGTTTCACCCGAGGCCGCGGACGCGCTATAGTGATCATGCGCTCGCGCCGGTGAACACCGGAAGCGGGAGATGCGTTGGTGGTCCAAGGAAAGGCACCCCACTTCCTGTGGGGGGATGCAGGTGCAAGGCCTGCCCAGCGCTCCACATGGCCCCGGCCTCCGTTCAGGAGGCCGGGGTTTTTTCATGCGTGACAAACCCCGGCCGGGTGGGCCCGCCTACAGTGGCGCCATGTCCGAAGCCCCGCACTCCGGGCCTGCGCCCGTTCCCTTGTCCGTTTCCGTTCCCGAGTACGCGTCCGTGGAAGTCGATCCCGGTGTCGAGTTGCCCGTGCCCGCCGACGGAGAGGTCTGGGTGGTCGGGGCGGTGGTTCTCGACGGCGGGGGGCGGGCCTTCGCCCAGTTGCGCGGGCCCCGGAGGCGGCTCTTTCCCGGCTGCTGGGACATCGTCGGCGGGCATGTCGAGGACAGTGAATCGCTGGTGGAGGCCCTCGGCCGGGAGATCGAGGAGGAGACGGGGTGGCGGCTGCGCCGGGTGCGGCGGCTGCTCGGGACGTTCGTCTGGGACGGGGACGACGGGAGCGGGACCCGGCGGGAGGCCGATTTTCTGGTCGAGGTCGACGGGGACCTGGACCACCCCGAGCTGGAGTGGTCCAAGCACACCGCCTACGACTGGTTCGGGCCCGGGGACCTCGACCGGCTTCAGGAGGGCCGGGCTCCCGGCGACTACTTCGCGTACGAGGTGATCTCGCGGGCCCTCCAGGGCTGACCGCAGGTCAGGAGTCGCAGCCGACGCCGTCGTTGTCGCGGTCGAGGTGGCGGCCGTAGCCGGGGTCGCCTCGGTGGACCGGGGCGGCGCCCGCGGCGCGGGCCGCCGCGCAGTTGGCGTACGAGACGTCCGGTGCGGCGGCGCCGCTGCCCGAACCGCCACCACCACCGGTACCGCCGGTGGACGTTTTGGCCTTGGCGGCCTTGGTCCTGGTGACGGTGACCGTGACCGTCGGGCCCGGCTCGACGACCGTCTTCGCGGGGGCGGTGACCGTGGCGGTCGCGGTGGCGGTGACCGTCGGGCCGGGTTTCGCCCCTGCACCGTCGGCGGGTGCCGATCCGGTGCTGCCGCAGGCAAAGCCGAGCAGCATGATCACGGCGCCGCCGGCATAGAGGCGCTTCATCCGCCACAGCGACCGCTCCGGTCCGGCGGGGCCGGGCGAAGGCGGCGGTGGCGGTGGTGCCATGGCGTACGGACTGCTCAAGGTCCCCCCTTGTGCGCATTCAGTGCATTCAGTGAGGGAACACCGTAACTCCGTGAAGAAGTCCGGGAGGCGAAGTGGGGGAAATTCGCATCCGGAGGATCGTCGACCGGTAGAGACCCGACCGGAACGGAGATGGCCGACGACCGGTGGAGCACGGACCGGAGTGACGACTGCCGAGCCGTACGGGTGCTCAGTCCCCGGACGCGCCCCGCGGCGGGAGCTGTGCGACGAAAACGAACTCGCGGCCGGGGCGGTCCGGGGCGTCCCGGACCTCGTGGGCGGGGAAGCCCGCGGCGGACAGGTCCGAGGCGATTTCGGCGCGGGTGCGGAAGCGGAGGGTGGAGTCCGAGGTCAGAACCGTGCCCGTGGCGCGGAAGACGCAGGTCTGGCGGAAGGTCACCAGGGGCCCTTCGACCGTGAGGACGTCGTACCAGCTCTCCACCTCGCCGGTGCCGGGCACGTCCACCACCTCGTAGGACTCCTCCCTGTTCCAGGACTCCCAGGCGCGGCGGGCGGGGTCGCGGGTCTCGAAGACGAGCAGGCCGCCGGGGCGGAGTGCGGCCCGCGCGCCGTGGAGGGTGGCGCGCCAGAGCGGCGGGGAGTCGATGGCCTGGGCGACGTTCGCCGTCATGGTGATCAGATCGAAGCCGCCGGACTGCGGGAGGGCGGAGAGGGCGGAGATGTCGCCGTGGATCCAGCGGACCCGGTCGGCCCCGGGTTTGGCGCGGGCCACGTCCAGCGAGGCCCCCGCCGGGTCGAGGCCCGTGACATCCAGCCCGCGGTCCGCCAGGAGCAGGGCGAACACCCCGGTGCCGCAGCCGATGTCCAGGATCCGGCGGGCCCCGGACTCCCCGGCCAGCCGCAGATAGGCGTCCAGGTCGGAACGGTCGGACTCCAGCGCGTCGTAGACGGCGGCCAGTGCCGGGTGCTCGAACTTGTCGTCTGCCATGCGTTCGACCGTATCGGGAGGTGCGGGGCGGCCCGTTCGGTTTTCCGCCGGAGGGGGAGCGGGAGAGGAGGGGAGGGGGGCGGGCCTTGCCCGTTCGGTGTCGAGCAGCGATGGCCGGGCCGGGCGCATCGTCGCGATCACGCAGAACTACCTCCGCTTTCGGGCGGCTTGTCCTGCGGTGATATGAGCCCGGTGATACCTTCCCGAAGATCCCCAGGCACTTCGTGGTCATGACAAGGCCATGGTTCCCCGTGCCTGTCGCGACCAGCCGGAGGTCTCTCCTTGAACCCGCAGGTTCAGCCGTACGACATCAACTCCGACGCCCCCTTCTCCCCCGCCGCGGAAAGCCGTCGCGGCCCGGCCCGTAACCGGCGAGGCCCGGGCCTCGGCCGGGCCGGGCTGCTCGGGGCCCTGCTCGCCCCGGCGCTCCTCGTGGGCGGTACGACGCCCGCGGCCGCCGGGGTCACCGGCCCCTGGAGCACCCCCGTCGCCCTCTCGGCGACCGGCGCCGACACCGTGCACGTCGCCGAGGTCCGTACCGCCGGGAACGGCGATGTCGTCGCCGCGTCGTTCCGCCAGTCCCCCGGCTCCGCGCAGACGGACCTCCAGGTCGCGATCCGGCCCGCGGGCAGCGCCGTCTGGGGCACGCCCACCGTTGTCGACACGCTGCCGGCCGGGACGGCCAACGCCCGGCTGTTCACCGCGCCCGACGGCTCGGTGACCCTCACCTGGGTGAAGCTGGGCGCCCAGGACACCGTCCGTACGGCGGTCCTCGCCTCCGGCGGCACCGCCTTCTCGGCGCCTGCCGACATTGCCACCGGCACCGACTACATCGCCCCGACCACCGCCGTCGGCGCGAACGGCCGGGCCGTCACGGCCTGGATCCGGCAGGGCGACCGCATCACCGACGTATATGTCTCCGAGCGGGCGAACGCGACCGCGGCCTGGTCGGCGCCCGTCAAGCTGGACAGCACGCCCGCGGAGACGCTGGAGAGCAGCCTGGAGGCGCTGATCACGCCCGACGGCACGGCCACCGTCGTCTGGGGCGAGAACCGTGCCGACGGTGCGTCCGTCGTCTCGTCCGACCTGGTCGCGGGCGCCACCACCTGGTCCACGGCCGCCGCCCTCTCCGGCGCCGCAATCTCGGCCGCGGTACCGCGCGCGTCCGTCGCCCCCGACGGCTCGGCGGTCCTGAGCTGGCTCAGCCATCCGTCGAGCGCCTGGGGACCCGACTCCCTCGACGTCCTCATCCGCCCCGCGGGCAGCACCCAGTGGGGCGCCCCGCAGAAGGCGGCGACCGTCGACTCCCCGGCGGCCAGCCGGCCGCTGATCGGCCCCGACGGGCAGATCACCATGGTCTGGCGCGGCTACACCGCCAACGGCTTCCACATCCAGTCCACCACCCGCTCCCCGGTCACCGGCGCCTGGTCACCGACGGCCAATGTGACCACCGCCTACTCGCGCGACGAGTACGACGCGGAGATCGGGCCGGACGGCTCCGTCCATGTGCTCTGGACCCAGCAGGACGATTCGGGCTGGTCGCAGGTGGTCCACTACGCGGGCCGGAGCGGGGGCGTCTGGAGCGCGCCCGCCGCGCTGATGGCGCAGCCGTCCGGGGTGGCCGAGGGCCATGTCGCGGGCGGCCCGGACGGCCGGACCACGGCGGTCTGGCAGGAGCTGCCCGACGGGGTGAGCGGAAAGGTGTGGAGCGCGGGCACGGGTCTGTGAGGCCGGTGCGACGGCGGTAGGAGATGTGTGCCGGGCCCGTTTCGGGGGGCGGGCCCGGCACCACCGCCGCGGGGCGGTGCGCGGAGCCGCAGGGCGTGGGCATGGCGCCGGGACGGGACGGGACGGGGTGCGTACAACCGTCGGCGCGGGCAGTACAGGGTGCGTACGGCCGCCGGCGTGAGCAGTACGGGGTGCGTACGGCCGCCGGCGCGGACAGGCAGCCACTGGTACGGCCCCGCCCCGGCAGCCGGAAACGTCCGCCGGGGTCGGGAAGGTACCGTATAGGGCGGATACGGTACGGGTTCCTCCGCCAGGAGTGCGCGCCCCCGCCGGCCGCGCCCCAGCACCCCCAGCACCTCCGAGGACCCGTCGTGACCACCGCTTCCCGCCGCCGCCCGACGGCACCGGCGGACACCGGCGGTTCCGGGTACGCCAAGGGGAACGGGACCGCGGAGGGGCACGGGACCGCGGAGGCCGGGCCGGAATCCGGGCACGGGAAGGGGAACCCCGAGGCCGGGAGCGGCAACGGGCTGCGGCGCGGGCTCGGGCGGCGGCAGATGGCGCTGCTCGGGCTGGGGTCCGCGCTCGGGACCGGGCTGTTCCTCGGAGCCGGGTCCGCGATCTCCGTCGCCGGACCCGCCGTGCTGATCAGTTACGCCGCCGGTGCGGTGATCGCCCTGGTCGTCGCGTACGCCCTCGGCGAGATGGTCAGCGCCCTGCCCGTCCGCGGCTCCTTCGGCGCCATCGCCGGGCGCGCCCTCGGCCCCTTCGCCGGGTTCTCCGTCCGCTGGATCTACTGGATCGCCCTGATCGTCGGTATCGGCTCCGAAGTGGTCGCCGCCGCGATCTACCTCCGCTTCTGGTGGCCGGAGGTCCCCCTGTGGGCCGCCGTCCTCGTCTTCGCGGCCGCCGTCACCGGCGTCAACACGACCGGGGTGCGGAACTTCGGCACCACCGAGTCGGTCCTCAGCGCCGTCAAGGCGTTCGCCGCCGTCGCGTTCATCGTCATCGGGACCGTACTGATCGTCTTCGGGCTGCCGGACCGGCCCGCCACCGGCGTCGGCAACTGGACCGCGCACGGCGGTTTCGTCCCCGAGGGGCCGCTGGCGATCTGGCTGGTGATGGCGATCGTGCTGTTCAGCTTCGCCGGTATCGAACTCGTCGCCGTCTCCGCGCCCGAGGCGAAGGACCCCGGCCCGGCGCTCCGCGGCGCCCTGCGGACTCTCGTCCTCCGGCTCAGTGTCTTCTATCTGGGGGCCATCGCGGTCATCCTCGCCGTCCTGCCGTGGACCGAGGTGACCAGCGGGCACGGCACCGAGGGCAGCCCGTTCGTGACGATGTTCGACGCGGCGGGGATCCCGGCCGCGGCCTCCGTCACCAACTTCGTCGTCCTGGTCACCGCGCTCTCCGCGGCCAACGCCAATCTGTACGCCGCCGGGCGGATGCTGCACTCCCTCGGCGACGACCGGCTCGCGCCGCGAGCCCTCGGCGCCACCACCGCGCAGGGCGTACCGCGCAGGGCGATCCTCTTCTCCGCGCTGGGCTTCCTGGTCACCGCCGGGCTGACGGCGCTCTTCGGCGCCGGGGTCTTCGGGGTGCTGCTGGCGCTGGGCACCTTCGGGATCGTCGCGGTCTGGATCACCGTCCTGCTGACGCTGCTCGCCTTCCGCCGCGATCCGGACCGGCCGCCGTCGGCACTCCGGCTGCCCGGCGGACGGGTGGTCCCGGTGCTGGGCATCGCGGCACTGCTGTCGGTGTACGCGACGGGGGTCTTCGTCCCGGAGATGCGGACGGCGTGCCTGGTGGGCGTCCCGGCGCTGCTGGTGCTGACCGGGGCGTACGCGCTGCTGGTGCGCCGTCGGCGGCGGGCCTGAGCCTCCGGCGGGCCCAGGGGCGTACGGCGCCGCCTCTTTGACACCGTGCGACCGCGGGATCACCGTACGTGTCATGACCACCCGGTTGGGGCGGACCCTCTACGCCCACCTCCAGACCTGGCGCCCCTACACCCTCTGCTACCCCGGGCTCGTCTCCCTCGCCGGTGCCCTGCTGCCGGGGGCGGCCACCGGATCCGGGCCGGGGGTCCTCGTGGTCGCCTGGGCCGCGCCGACGGCCGCATGGATCGGGGGGCACTATCTCTGCGACTGGTTCGACCGGGGGCTGGACGCGGCCGGCCGGCCGCAGCGGCCGCTGCCGTCCGGGCGGCTGTCGCCCGGGGCCGCGCTGGCGACGGGGCTCGGCGCGATCGCGGCGAGCCTGGGCTCGCTGGCGGCCGTCGACGGAGGCGCGGCGCTGCTGATGGGGTGGGTGCTGGGCGGTGTGGTGGGCTACGCGGTGGCGCTGAAGGGCCGCGGGCTGTACGGGAACGCGCTGCGCGGGAGCTGGATGGCGGCCGTCCTGCTGTCGGGGGCGCTGCTCACCCACGACCGGCTGCCGCTGGTGGTCCTGCCACTGGCGCTGGCCTTCGGGGCGCACGACGCGGCGCACAATCTGCTGGGGACGCTGCGGGACGTCGCCGGGGACCGGTCCGGGCGGTGCGGGACGTTCGCGGTACGGCACGGGGAACGGGCGGCGGCCCGGGTGTCGGCGGTGCTGTACGGGGTGGCGGTGGGGGCCGCGTCGGCCGCGGTACCGCTGCTGCCGGGGGCCGCGCGGGCCGGTTACGGGGTGCTGCTGGCGGCGGCCGTGGGCTGCGGGCTCGTCGCCTACGTCCCCCTGCTGAGGGCGGGGAGCGCGGTGACCCCGGGGGTGGCGCTGGCCGCGGTACGGCCCATGGAGCCGGGCCGGCTGCTGCTGGGCGGCGCGGCGCTGTCGGCGGGGGCGGGGTTTGCGCGGGCGGCGGTGCTGGTGGCGCTGATGGCCGCGTTCAGCCTCCTCGTACAGAGACTGATGCGGCACCAGTACGACCTCCCGCCGGAGCCGGGGGCGGTGGCAGGGGCGGAGTCGGGGCCGGGGTCGGGGTCGGGCGGAGCGCCGGGACCCGGGAGCCCGGCCGCCGCGCTCGGCGTACGGGGGCGGTGAGGGGCGGTGAGCCGCGGTACGCGGACCGGCTTGAGGCCGACGGCCGGTGGCCGGTGGCCGGTGGCCGGTGGCCGGTAGCCCGTGACCGGTGGCCTGTGCCCCTTGGCCAGTGACTGATGACCGATGACCGGTAGCCGGTGGCCGGTGGCCAATGGCCGGTGCGGGCCGGGAGAGTGCCGTTCGCGGGAGCGCGATGCTCCGGGCCCGGGCCCGGGCCCCCGGTCAGGGGCCTGTTCCGGGGCCTGGTCCCGCCGCGCCGCCGACTCCCCCGCGGTCGGCGGCCGGACGGCCCGGGCGCGGAAGCCCGTGGCGGCCCCGCGCCCGGCCCGGGCAGAGCGCCCGGCGGGCCGGCGGGCCGGCGGGCCGGCGTCACAGCATGTCCGCGTCCGTTCTCGGGCGGATCACCAGCGCCGCCTTCTTGTCCGGGAGCACGATCTCGCCCGCGTCCCGGAAGCCGGCCGCCGCGAAGGCCCGCAGCGAGGGCTCGTTGGTGATGTCGGGTTCCGCGACCACCCGCGGGCAGTCCGGATCCGCTTCGAGGAGGCCGTCGGCGAGGGCCCGCAGCAGCTCCCGGCCGAGTCCGCGGCCGGTGCGGCTCCGCTCGCCGATGGCGATATGGAGGCCGAGGTCCCGGGCGCCGTACGGATAGTAGGCGGCGAGCCGGTCCCGGGCGGCCCGGTAGACCTCGACGTACGCGAACGGCTCACCGTCCAGGACCACCAGGACCGGCAGGATGGCGTCCCCGGAGAGATGGCCCGCGATCTCCTCCTCCCAGCGCTCCTTCGGCCACGCCTGGTGCCAGAAGGCGTCGATGTGCGGGGACTGCATCCAGCCGTGCACCAGGTCGAGGTCGGCACCCCCGGATCTCGCCACCCGGGCCGTCCAGCGTCCGCCGAGCAGGGGCAGCGGCGGCCCGGGCACGGTGCTGAGATCGGGCGAGGCCTGGTGTAACGAGGTCATACGGTGGCCTCCAGAAGGGGGTTGGGGGCGTCGAGATAGACGGACTGCGCGTCCAGAGGCGCGAGCACCTCGTCGATTCCGTGCAGCCGGGTGAGCAGATTGCCCTTGCAGGGCAGGGTGCCTGCGGTGAGCCAGCGGCGGGCGAGCCGGTCGCCGCCGGGCGCGGCATCGGCGAGGGCGGGCAGCGCGGCCCGCAGTCTGCCCGCGAGGACGCCGAGCAGCGTGCGCTCGTCGGCGAGCCCGTCGACGGCGAGGGCGCCGACGACCGACAGCGCCTGGTTGCGCAGCAGATAGTAGGAGAGCCGGTCGTCCACCAGGTCATCGTCCACCACCGCGAGGGTGGAGGAGTCCGCGCCGATCCGCCGCAGGACGGCGGGCAGGTGGGAGGCGGCCAGGTAGTAGCCCTGGTTGTCGCGGAACGCGGAGCCGGTGACCCGGCCCCGGGAGTCCAGCCGTACGAGGGTGTTCTGCTGGTGCGCCTCCAGACCGATGCCGGTGGTGGCGTAGAGGTGCAGCATCGGGACCAGCACCCGGTCGGTGTAGTCCGCGGTCCACTGTTCCGCGGCGCCGGGGCCGAGTGCGGCGACGGTCTCGCCGAGGAGGCTGCGGCCGAGGCCGGGCCGGGGCGCGACCAGCCCGACCAGGCAGCGCAGGGAGCCGATGCCTTCGGGCACCTCGCGGACGGCGACATCGAGGCCGGTGATCTCGGGGCCTTCGGGGCGGCCGGGTTCGTCGACGGCCAGCCAGGCCGGGTCCCGGGTGATGGAGAAGCCGGGGTGGGCGGCGGCGGTGGCGGCGGCGTGGCCCGCGTCCAGCAGCCGGTTGATCTCCAGTCCGCGGAGCAGCTCCGTACGGGTCGACTCCCGGCGGGAGTTGGTGAGCCGCAGCCCGAGGGAGAGCTTGAGCATCACCTCCGTACCGGGCCGGTAGAGGGTCCGGACGCTGGAGGTGGGCCACCATTCCGGGCCCAGCTCGCCGAGCGGTTCCAGGGCGCCGGAGGCGATGAGCGCGGCGGTACGGGCCCGGTGGAGGACGTCCCTGGCCTGCCACGGGTGGGCGGGGACCAGGATCCGGCCGCCGGTGCCGGGGCGGCCCGCGAGATCGGCCAGCAGCTCGACGGTGTTCCGGCCCCGGAGCGAGGGGGCGCCGTCGACGGCGTCGTGCGAGACGACGGACGGGTCGGCGGCGAACCAGTGGAGCCGGAAGGAGCCGCGGAGTTCGGGCGAGTAGGCCCGGGTCTCGTTCTCGGAGAGCCCGTCGCGGGATTTGGGCGCCGGGTGGTGGAGGTGGCCGAGGAGGAGGGCCTGCTCGGAGTCGAGGAAGGCGTCGGTGCCCGGCGGCGGTTCGGGGCTGGCGCGCCGTTCGGTGATGAACAGGGCGACCCGGCGGACGGATTCGGCGGTACGTTCCACCAGGTCGGCGAGCTCGCCCGCGGGGATGCCGCCCCGGCTGCCGGGGGCGGCGTTCGCGGCCTCGGTGGAGAGCAGGGCGACGGCGGTCACCGGGTCGGCGGTGGCGCCCAGCGGCCCGGCGGGGCCTTCGAGGCGGACCGGTCCGAAGCGGTGCCAGCCGGTCGGGGAGCGGTGCACGACCTCGGTGACCAGGGCCAGTCCCACGGCGGGGAGTTCGATCCGCAGCGGCCCGGCGGCAGGCTCGGTCCCGGTCTCCCGGAGCCAGCATCGGAGCAGCGCTTCGAGGTGGGCGTGTTCGGCGGCGGCGCGCGGTTCGAGGCCGTGCAGCGGCTCGACGGGGCGCACGGTGGCAGTGTCGGGGGCGGTGACGGGGGCGGTGGCGGTCATGCGCCGCCCTCCTCGGCGAGCGGGTTGGGGTGGGTGCCGTTGGGGTAGAGGGCGTGCCGCAGGGCGCGGTCGGTGTAGCGGGTGACGACGATGCGGTCGCGGTTGAGCCCGTAGCGGGGGATCTGGTCGGTCAGCAGGTCGTACTCGGCGAACCGGCCCGCCAGCTGCGGGAACTTCTTGCGGAAGTCCTTCTGGAAGTCGAGGATCGTGCGCCGCACCAGCCGCCAGAAGGCCTTCTCGGGTACCCCGAGCTGCTCTTCGCAGAGCGGCGCGAGATAGCGGAAGTGGCCGACGAAGACCTGGTCGACGACGTGCTGGCGGATGATCGACGGGTGCTTGCGGGGCAGCACATGGTCATGGCCGTCGGGCTCGGGGCCGCGCTCGGGGACATCGGTGAAGGAGACGCAGACGTCGTCCACGAAGTCCTTGAGGTACAGCCGGACCGGGACGTCGTTCTCGTCGTAGCCGATGAGGGTGTTCTGCCCGTGCGGGTTGAAGGTGACCCCGTACCGGTAGAGGACGTGCAGCAGCGGCACCAGGAGGGTGTCGAAGAGCTGCCGCAGCCATTTCTCGGGCTTGAGCCCGGAGGCGCGGACCAGTTCGGCGACGAAAGCGTCGCCCGCGGTGTCGGTGTGCAGCAGGGACGCGAAGGTACGGACGCGCTCGTCCGGGTCCTTGCGGGCGGAGACCGACTCCCGCCAGATGCACCCCAGGGTCTCCAGGTGCTGGTAGGGCGCCTGGTCGAGATGGGAGAGATAGGGGTGGTGGACGGTGACGGAGGCGACCTCGCCCAGGAAGACGGTCCGGCGCTCCTCGGTGAGGAAGGGGTCGCGCTCGACGAGTCCGCGCAGCCACTGGGTGACCACGGGCGCGCCCGAGGTGCAGTGCGGCGGGATTCCGCGCCAGACCAGGGTGTTGAGGATCTTGAGCGGCAGTTTGACGTCGTAGCGTTCGGGCGTGTCCGCGTTGGCCATGGTCCGGATGGACTGCCCGGGGAGATACCGGTCGGGGCTCTGTCCGAGGGGGATGATCCGCCGCTGGGCGACATCGGCGGCGTGCAGGACCTGGACGGCGTGGTCCCACTGCCAGGGGTGGACGGGCATCCAGACATAGCCGTCGGGGTCGACTCCGGCGGCTTCGAGTACGGCGGTGAAGCGGGCGCGGGTGGCCGCGTCCAGTTCCCGGGCGAGGACGGTCTGCTCGGAGAGTTCGGAGGTGCCGCGGAACTCGGCGAGGCCCCGGTGGACGGCGACCCACTGGAGGGTGAGCGACTGGGCGGACTCGGGGGCGTACTTCCGTACGTCGGTGGCCGAGAAGCCGATCCGGCCCTTGTTGGCGACCAGCAGGTTGTGGCCGGTCATCCGGCACTCCAGCTCGGTGTGGCCGAGGGCGCGCAGTTCGGCGACGGTCTCGCCGCCGTGGGTGAGCCGGGCCGCGTCGACCGCGAGGGTGGCGGAGAGTTCGGTGAGATAGGTGGCGATGGTGGAGGCGTCGCTGCCGATGGTGGAGGCGGCTTCGATCAGGAACTGCTGGGCGTCCCAGGCGGGCTGGGCGATGGAGTTGCCGAGCATGCTCGTGGCGGTGCGGGTGATCGAGCCGGGGTCGACGCGGAGCCAGTCGAAGGCGCCGGTGGTGGCGCGGAAGGCATAGGTGGTGCCGCTGTCGAGGTCGACGCGGTAGCCGGCCGCTCCGGTGCCGCCGCCGCTGCCCGCGCCGCCGGTGCCGCCTTCGTCGGTCCTGACCGCTTTCAGCATGTCCTCGAAGCACCATTCGCCGAGGGCTTTGGCGAGGAGCCGGCGGTTGGCCTCGCGCCAGGCGGCGGGGTCGGTGTCGGAGAGGGCGGGGACGGGGTGGTCGAGCTGATCGGGCTGGTCAAGCTGATCGGGCATCGAGCGGCTCCGGGGTAGGTCGTGCACGGCACTGGCGGATCACTGAAACGGCACGGACAAAGCGCTGACCGGCGCTGTTGGCACCGGCCGGAGTCAAGCCTTAGGTAAGCCTTCCCTAATGTGCAAGCGCAACTTTCGGCCATCGGGGCTTATCTGACGTGATGTCAGATGATAATTAGGTTAGCCTTACCGAACTGTGGGGGATCTTCTGCTGGTGGTCCCTCCGGGCCCGGACACCGGCGCTCCCCCGCCGCTGTCCGGGCCCCGGGACGGCTACCGCGGCCCGGACGCCCCGGCGTGAGGAGAGCGTGTGAGCACAGCGGCGACGGCGGCCGGACGGCACGGGCCCGCCCACCCCGGGGGGCCCGTACGGCGGCCCGGATGGACGTTTGCGCTCGTCAGCGCCGCGGGGGTGGTCATGACCCTCGACGTCACCGTCGTCAATGTCGCCCTTTCGGACATCTCCCGGGATCTGAACACCGGTCTCGGCCAGATGCAGTGGACCGTCTCCGCCTACTCCCTCGCCTTCGGCGCGCTGCTGCTGACCGCGGGCGCCCTCTCCGACCGGCTCGGCAGACGCGCGGTCTTCGTCGCCGGGACGGCGCTCTTCACCATCGCCTCCGCCGCCTGCGGACTCGCGCCCGGCGCGGGCACCCTGATCGCGGCCCGGGCCGTCCAGGGGGTGGGCGGGGCGCTGATGTTCGCCCCGGCGCTGGCGCTGCTGGCCGCGGCGTACGAGGACGAGGGCCGCAGACGCTCCGCGATCGCCGCGTTCGCCGCCGTCGCCTCGGGTGCGGGGGCGCTGGGCCCGGTCGTCGGCGGGGTGTTCACGGAGGCCGCGGGCTGGCGGTGGATCTTTCTGGTGAATGTGCCGATCGGGGTGCTGGTGGTGGCCGGGGCACTGGCCCGGATGCCGGAGTCCGCGGCGCCCGCCGGGACCGGCCGCCGGATCGACCCGCCGGGCGCGCTGCTGGCCGTCGGCGCACTGCTGACCCTGCACTATCCGCTGGTCGCCGGGCCCGAACACGGCTGGCTCTCCCCGCAGGTGCTCGGCTCCGCCGGACTCGGAGTGCTGCTCGCGGCGGCCCTGGTCCGGAGCCAGCGGCGCGGCGACGGTCTGATCGACCTCTCCCTGCTGCGGATCCCGGCCTTCGCGGGCGCCGCCGTCCTCGGCTTCCTCGCCCGCCTCGCCGGACTCGGCACCCTGGCGCTGACCACGCTCTGGCTGGCGGGCACCCGCTCCTACTCACCGCTGGAGACCGGTCTCCACCTGCTGCCGCTGACCGGCAGCCTGCTGCTCACGGGCCTGTTCATGGCCCGCCTCCAGCGCGCCTTCCCGGCGTACGCACTGGTCGCCGCGGGCTTCGGGGCGAAGGGCCTCGGACTGCTGTCGCTGGCCTGGGCGGCGGCGGGCGCGCCCGGTCCCGTGACGGTGACCGGGCTGGTGCTGATCGGCACCGGAAGCGCAATGATCTTCCCGCCGCTGATGTGCGTCGCCGTGGACGCGGTCCCCGCCGACCGGGCGGGTATGGCATCGGGCCTGACCAACGCGGCGTATCCGCTGGGCACCGCGGCGGGTACGGCGGTCTTCGGCGCGGTCCTCGCGAGTGTGCTGGCCGGGCGGCTCGGTACTTCGGAGGGGCTGCGCGAGGCGGTCGAGACGGCGCGCTTCGATCTGGTGCCGGGGGCCTCGCGGGCCCTGGCCGAGTCGGCGTTCGGTGCCGCGTTCACGGTGGTCTGCCTGGTCGCGGCGGCGGTCTGCGCGGTGGGCGCGGCGGTGGCGGCCGGCACCCTGCGCCCGGCCGCGGCGGGCCCGGTGCCGGAGTCGGAGTCGGAGTCGGAGTCGGAGTCGGAGTCGGAGTCGGCGGAGCCGGTACGGGAGAAGGCGGAGGCGGAGCCCGCGTAGCGGGGCGCCTCGGGCGGGGGTGCCTCGGGGGCCGGGGCCTGCAAACCGGACCCTCGGGAGCGGGGATTCCGTTTGCTCAGGGCCCGGTTGCTCAGGGCCCGTTTGCTCAGGGCCCACTGGGGCGCGGGCGGGGGTGTGTCGGGCCGCTCAGGGCCGCAGATGGGCGAGGAGCCCCTCCGGCTCCGGGTACGGCTCCTCGCGCGGGAGCAGCGCGCGGGCGGCGTCGAGGTCACCGGACCGCACCAGCCCGTGGATCTCGTGCGCGAGGGGCGTCACATCCTCGATACCGGTGATCCACTCGTCCGCGTACCGCCGCACGGCCTCGCCGGAGAGCCCGAGCTGGAGGGCCCGGTGCGGCAGCGGGCCGAGCCGGATGCTGCGCTCGGGGTCCCATTGCACCCGGGCGGGGGACCGCTTCAACTGCTGCCGCCAGGCGGCATGGTCGGGGTGGAGGTCCCGGACATAGGTGCTCAGGCAGGCGTGTTCAAGGGCCCACTCGAAGCCCTCACGGGTGATCTCGACGGCGAGGACGGTCTCCTGGTCCTCCTTCGCGGCCCAGCCGCAGCGGTACATCATCCACAGGAACGACGGTTTGATCCAGGTCATCCGCTCGCGCTTCCACGCGGCGGGAAACCGACCGTCGCGGGCGGCCGGAAGCCCGATCCGCGGGGCGTACGCCTGATAGACGGTGACGGTGTCGTCGGTGAACCGGGCACGGATCCCGTGCCGGGGGTACTGCTCTGCCATGCCCCCAGGGTGGTGCGCGGGCAGCCCGTGCCGCCACCGGTTTACGCCCGGCGGCACTCCGGCGCGGATGCCGGTTCACGCCCGGCGGACCCGGAACTCCCGCCCGGCGGCACCCCGGCGCGGATGCCGGTTCCCGCCCGGCGGACCCGGAACCCCCGCCCGGCGGACCCGGTACGGCCCCGGCGCGGCCCCGCGACCCCCGGTGCCGTGCCCGCGGCCCGCGGGCGCGGTCAGGAGCCCGGCGGCCGCAGCGTGCGCTACATCTCCGCCATCAGGGCCCGGCGCGCCTCCCGGAACGCCCGGCGCGCCTCCGTACACGCCGGGTCGTCCCGTAAGGCACCGTCCGATACCGCGTCCCGGTAGCGCGTCAACCGCTCGGACGCCCGGCCGGCCAGGACCACCAGGGCCTCGGGGGCGATGAGCTGGAGGATGTACAGCTTGGCGTAGACCGCCTGTCCGGCGAAGGCGGTACGGGCCTGCTCCGCCCGCCCGTCGGGCGGGGTCGCCGGATCCCGGCTCGCCCAGGAGATACCGTCGCGGGCCTCGGCGAGGGCGACGAGATAGTCGGCGCAGGCCGTGCGGAGCTGGTCGCGTTCGCGTTCGGCGGTCTCCCGGCGCCAGCGGATCCGGTCCGCGGCGAGGGTGCTGCCGACGCCGATGCCCGCGCCGATCACCGTCGCGAGGACAACTGTCCATCCCATTGCCGGAAGGGTAAGCCGCGCGTCCGGACGGGGGACAGAGCGCGGAGCCGCCGGACTGCCGGGCGGCGGTCTGGTACATACGTCAGTGCCGGATACGGCCAGGGACGCCGCGCCGCCCGCCGGGCGGACGGACAGGCATCCCCCGGGCGCCGACAAGGCCGCCGTAGCCGGGCAGTTCACACCTTTCGGAGGTACTCATGCGACGGTTGACCACCCTCGCTGCGGCTCTGGCGATCGCGGGCGGCGGACTGACGGGAGCGGCGGGTGCCGCGCCCGCGCCCATAAGCGGTACGGAGCCGTCCGGGGCCGCCTGCTCCACACCGTGGGGCAGCGCGGCCGAGAAGGCGTCCGGGCAGTCCCGGGTGCCGCTGCGGAACATCCGGACCGGCCGCCACGCCTGTTACGACCGGATGGTCTTCGACCTCCCGGGCGGAACGGGCGCCACGGGCTTCCATGTGTCGTACGTGGACGAGTTCCGGCAGGACTTCACCGGGGACCCGGTCCGGGTCGCGGGCGGCGCGGTCCTGGAAATCACCGTCCGGGCGCCCGGCTACGACGGCGGGCTGAACCCCACCTACCCCGCGGTGGGCAAGCGGCCGCTGCCGGGAGTGGACGTCACCGGGTACCGGACCTTCCGGGACCACCGGTTCGGTACCAGCTGGGAGGGGCAGACACAGGTCGGCCTCGGAGTCCGCGGCAGGCTGCCGTTCCGGGTCGTCCGGACCGGGAACCGGGTGATTCTGGACGTCGCGCACACCTGGTAGCCGTAACTCCGCGCCGGGGCAGCGGCGCGGGGCGCGGGGACACAACGCCCACGGCGGTCGTCCGGGCCGCCGATACGCGGAGGCCGGTACGAGCGGAGGCCGCCCGCTCCCTTTCCGGGAGCGGGCGGCCTCGTACCGCCGCGGCGCGAAGGACTACTTCGTCCGCCGCAGCAGCCACACCAGATACGGCGCCCCGAGCAGCGCGGTGACGATGCCGACCGGGATCTCCGTCGGGGCCAGCAGCCAGCGGCCGATGGCGTCGGCGGTGACGACCAGGAGCGCGCCCAGGACCGCCGCCATGGGGATCATCCGGCCGCCGTTGTTGCCGACCAGCCTGCGGGCCAGATGCGGGGCGACCAGGCCGACGAAGCCGACGGCCCCGACCGCCGCCGCGGTGCCCGCGGCGAGGACCGCGCCCGCGCCGAGGACCAGCAGCCGGGCCCGGCCCAGCTCCAGGCCGAGGGCCCGGGGCAGTTCGTCGCCGAGGGCCAGCAGGTTCACCGGCCGGGCGGCGAGGACGAGCAGCACCGCGACGACCGCGGGCACCACCAGCCAGCCCAGGGCGTCGTAGTCCCGGCCGTAGGTACTGCCCGCCAGCCAGCTCAGCGCCGCCGAGATGTTCATCTGCGAGCTGACGACCAGAATGTTGACCAGCGACATCGCGGTGGCCGCCGCGCCGAGGCCGACGAGCACCACCCGGGTCGGGTCGAGACCCGCCCGGGTCCCGCCGCCCCGCGGGCCGCGGGCGATCAGCACCACCACCAACAGCATCAGCACCCCGCCGATACCGGCCGCCGCGGGCAGCGCGACCGCGGGCGCCGACGGTACGGCGACGATGACGGCGACCGCGCCCAGCGAGGCGCCCGCGGTGACACCGAGGAGCCCGGGCTCGGCCAGCGGATTGCGGACGACAGCCTGCACCGCGGAGCCCGCGACCGCCAGACAGGCACCGGCGAGCGCGGCGACCATGATGCGCGGCAGCCGGTAGGAGACGATCGACTCGGTCACCGGGTCGGTGACCCCGGTCAGGGCCGAGACGATCTGCCCGTAGCCGATCTCGACGTCACCGAGCCGCAGGGACACCACGACCGCCAGGGCCAGCGCGGCCACCCCGGCGCCCAGGACCACGGTGTACGCGGGGGCGCGCCGCCGCCCGGAGACCGCGACCGCGGCGCCGGTGTCCGCGTCGCCGGTACTGATCCGCCGGGCCAGCAGCATGAAGACGGGTCCGCCGACGAGGGCGGTGACCACCCCGACCGGGATCTCCGAGGTGTAGACCGCCGACGGCGGCACCACGACCTGGGAGAGCGCGTCGGCGCCGAGCAGTACGGCACAGGCGAGCAGGCCCGCCATGGGCATCAGCAGGGCATGGGCCCGGATTCCGAGGGTGCGGACGATGACGGGCGCGATCAGGCCGATGAAACCGATGGGGCCCGCGAGGGAGACCGCGGTCGCCGACAGCATCACCGCGATCAGGAACGCGGCGGGCCGGATCCGTTCGACCCGGACGCCCATCGCAGACGCGGTCTCGTCACCGAGGGCCAGCAGGTCCAGCGGGCGGGCCAGCAGGGGCGCGGCGCAGGCGACGGCCAGCACCACCGCGCCGGTGATCAGCGGCCGCTGGAGATCGGACTGCATGAGGGTGCCGTTGCCCCAGAAGAAGAGTCCGCGGGTGGCCTCCACATCCAGCATCTGGAGGAACTCGGCGGCGGCGGTCCCGGCCAGGGCGACCGTGGCCCCGGCGAGCAGCACCCGGCCGGGAGTGAGGACCCCGCCGCTGCTGAGGAGGTAGACGATGCCGATGGCGACCAGTCCGCCGATGAACGCGGCCGCGCCGGACGGCAGCGGGCCGAGGTCGAGGCCCGCGTAGGCGACCAGGACGACGGCGAAGTAGGCGCCCGCGTTGACGCCGAGGGTGTCGGGGGCGGCGAGCGGATTGCGGGTGGCGCCCTGGACGAGGACGCCGGAGACGCCGACGGCGATGCCGACGACCAGGCCGGTCACCGTCCGCGGCAGCCGGCTGCCGACCAGGACGTCCCGGGCATGGGCTTCGCCGCCGCCCGCGAGGACGGCGAGGACATCGGCGACGCCGACCCCGGAGGAGCCCATACCGAGGTGGACGACGGCGACGGCGAACAGCACCAGGCCGAGGGCGCCGCCCACGAGCAGGGCCCGTGAGCGGCGCAAGCCGGTCCCCTGGTGGCGCTCCCCGGCGGCGCTGGCCGGGAGCCGGACGGGGACGGCCATCAGACCTTCAGTGCCTTACCGGTCTCGTCGAGGATCTGGAGCGCCGACAGCGGGCCGCCGAACAGCCAGGTGCCGGGGTCCAGGGCCTGCACCTTCTGGCCCTTGACGAACTCCAGGCCCTTCCAGACCGGGTTCTTGGCGAAGGCGCCGGTGAACGGGTTGTCGTTGGCGGCGGCGACATAGAGGAAGGTGGCGTCCTTCGCGGTCGCGGTAAGGCCCTCGACGCCGACCGTCGTCATGCCCCACGGGTCGCCCTTGCCGGTCCAGCCGTTCTTCAGCCCGGCCAGGTTGAGCACCTGGGGGGCGATGGCGTCGTCGGTGAGCATCCGGACGGAGGCGGTGCCGTTGGCGGTGAAGCCCTGGCCGACGGCGTACGTCAGTCCGGCCTTGTTGCTCTTCGCCAGCCGGGCCTTCAGATCCGCGGCCGCGGCGTCGATCCGGCCGGTGACGGCGGTCGCCTCGTTGGTCTTGCCGACGGCCTTCGCCAGCTCGCCGAAGTTCTTCTTCATGGTGTCGAGCTGCGGCTTGGTGGTGTAGGTGAAGGCCAGCACCGGGGCGATGTCCTGGAGCTGCTTCAGATTCGCCGAGGAGCGCTCGTTGTCGACGACGATCAGATCGGGCTGGAGGGCGCGGATCTTCTCCAGGCTGGGCTCGTTGCGGTTGCCGACGTCGGTGACATTGGCGGGCAGTTCGGCGCCCTTGGCGGTGACCCAGGTGCCGTAGCCCTTGTTGTCGGCGTTCCCGGCGGGGGTGACGCCGAGGGCGACCAGCTCCTCGGTGTACGTCCACTCCAGGGTGACCACCTTGGTGGCGGCCTTCTTCAGGCTGACCTTGCCCTGGGCGGTGTCGACGGTTATCGCGCCGCTGCTCGTCTTGTCGCCGCCCTTGCTGCCCTTGTCTCCCGCGGCGTCGCCGACCGTGTCGTCGCCGCCGCACCCGGCGACGACCAGGGAGAGCGCCAGGACGGCACTGCCGGTCGCGAGGGTGCGCACCAAATTCCGCATGGGGGTAACTCCTTGTGTGCTGGATGTGCCGCGTGTTCTGCGCGTGCTGCGTGTGCTGCCGGTGTTGCTGTTATTGCTGCTGTTGTTGTTGCCGGTGTTGCTGCTGTTGCTGCTGTTGTTGCCTGGGTGATCACTTGTTGCGTGGTGGGGTCGTTGCCGGTGGGAGGCGGGAGGAGGGCGGACGGAATTCGGGCGGGAGGCGGGTCCGGGGCGCGCCGACGGAACGCGCGGCGGCGGGCCGGGGCCCGGGCACGGCGGTCCGCCGCGGCGCGGGCACGGGTCAGGGGGCGGACGGCCCGCCGGGTGCGGGCGCGGCTTTGAGGGAAGCGGCTTCGGCGGGGGCGGCTTTGGGGGACGCGGCTTCGGCGGGCGCGGCTTCGGCGGGGCCGGGGGCCGGGCGGACCGGGAAGCAGGCGAGATGGCCCGTGGCGGTGTCCCGGACGACGTTCACCCGGAGGCCGAATGCCTGCTCGATGACCTCGGGCGTCAGGACTTCTTCCGCGGCGCCCGCCGCGATGACCCCGCCGTCCGCGACAACCACGACGTCGTCGGCGTACGCGGCGGCCTGCATCAGATCGTGGATGACGACCCCGCACGCGATCCCGTGCTCACGGGCCAGCCGGCGGACGACGTCGAGGACCTCGAACTGGTGCCGCAGGTCGAGGTAGGTGGTGGGCTCGTCGAGAAGGAGGACGCCCGCGCGCTGGGCGAGGACCATCGCCAGCCAGGCGCGCTGGCGTTCACCGCCGGAGAGTTCGTCCAGGCGGCGGTCGACGAGGGGGGCGGCGTCGGTGACGGCGAGCGCCCATTCGACGGCCTCGGCGTCCTCGGCGGTGTGCCGGGCGAGGGCGCCGCGGTGGGCGTAGCGGCCGTGGCGGACGAGTTCGCGTACGGAGACACCGGCCGGCGCCTGGGATGACTGGGGGAGAAAGGCGAGGCGCTGCGAGAGCGCCCGGCGGTTGAAGGAGCCGAGCGGGGCGCCGTCGATGCTGATCTTGCCCGCGAGCGGCGGCAGCAGTCCGGCGACCGTCCGCAATAAGGTCGACTTCCCGCAGCCGTTGGGGCCGACGAGCACGGTGACCGCGCCGGGCCGCAGCTCCAGGCCGACCTGCCGGAGCACCGCGCGTCCCGCGTGCCCGACATCGAGGTCCTCGGCCACCAGACGGGCTCCGCCCCCCATGGACACCACGTTCCTTCCCCCTCCGGACGGACTGACCCCGACACCCTACAACTTAGGCAAGGCACACCTAATGGCCTTGACCTGGTTCGGGGGGAGTTGTGGCCATGTCGATACCCGGAGCGACGAAGAGCGAACTCCTGAACGAACTTTCCCTGAACGGTAGTTCGACTCGCCCGGCGCGCCAACGTACCGGCGCACCAACACGCCAACAGGCCGACACGCCAACACCCCGACACACCGGAGGTCTTTCTTTAACTGACTGCTCACTTTATTATTCAGGGCCATGAGGACCGTGAACGCCGCCCAGCGCGCCGCCAGGCGCGAAGCACTGCTGGACGCAGCCGCGCAGTGCTTCGCCGAGCGGGGCTACGAGGCCACCCGCACCGCCGATATCTGCGCCCTCGCCGGAATGAGCTCCGGCAATCTCTTCCACTACTTCCGCACCAAGCACGACGTGCTCCTCGCCCTGGTGGAGCGGGAGGGCGCCCAGACCGGCGCCTTCCTCGCCGAACTCGGCGCGGACGGCAGCCCCTTCGACGCGCTTCTCACCCTGCTGGAGGCCGTCTGCGAGATGGCGGCCGATCCGGTCACCGGGGGGCTCGCCCTGGAGCTCTCCGCCCAGGCCCACCGCGACGAGGACGTCGCGCTGCGCTACAAGGCGAACGACCGCTCCTTCCGGGACGGACTCGCCGCGCTGGTACGGGCCGCGGACGCCGCGGGCGAACTCCGTACCGATCTGACCCCCGAGGCCGCCGCCACCTGGCTCGCCGCCCTCGTCGACGGAGTCTTCGCCCGGGTCGAGGCCGACCCGGAGTTCCGGCCCGAGGAGCAGAAGCCGGTCCTGCGGCGCCTCGTCGTCCATCTGCTCCAGGAGGGCGGGACATGACCCGAATACCGGGCCCGGCGCCCACCGCGCCGACCGCGGCGGGCTCGACCGGACCGGCGGCCCCGCGGCTGCTGAACGTGGACGCCCTGCGCGGCTTCGCGCTCCTCGGCATCCTCGCCGTCAACATCTGGGCCTTCGCCGACCCGTACTACGCCACCACCGAGGGCAACCCGGCCCACGGTTCGCCCCTCGACCACGCCGTCCGCTTCCTGGTCTCCCTCTTCTTCGAGGCCAAGTTCTATCTCCTCTTCTCCTTCCTCTTCGGCTACAGCTTCACCCTCCAGATGGACGCCGCCGAACGGGCCGGGGCCGCCTTCAGGCCGCGGATGCTGCGCCGCCAGGCCGGTTTGCTGGCCCTCGGTCTGCTGCACGGCACCCTGCTGTTCCACGGTGAGATCCTCACGCTCTACGCGGTCCTCGGGCTGGTCCTGCTGGCCTGCCGCGGCCTCGCACCGCGCCGTGCGGCCCGTACGGCGCTGGCCCTGCTCGGTACCGCGGGCGGACTCTGGCTGCTGCTCGGCCTGGCCGATCTGGCCGACGGCACCGCGGCACCCGGCACCGGGAGCGGCCCCGCCGACAAGTTCGCCGCCTTCACCGGGGACGCGGCGGCGACGCTGGGCTACCACGCGGGGCACTTCCCCGAGACGGCCGGCCTGCTCGTCCTGCTCCAGGGCGCCAACTCGCTGGCGATGTTCCTGCTGGGCCTGGCCGCGGGCCGGGTACGGCTCTTCGCCGACCCGGCCGCCCATCGCGCCCTGTTCCGCCGGATCCTCCGCACCGGACTGCCCCTCGGCCTCGCGGGCGCCGCGTTCTACGCCTGGTCCGCGGCCTACCGGCAGGGCACCGCGCTGGAGACCCTCGGCTTCGGCGTCAGCCAGTTGACGGCGCCCCTGCTGACGGCCTCGTACGTGGTGCTGGGCCTGGCCCTGTTCCGTACGGCACCGGGCGCGGCCGCCGAACGGGCCCTGGCCCCGCTCGGGAAGGTGGCGCTCAGCGCGTATCTCCTCCAGTCGCTCGTCCTGGGCGTCCTCTTCACCGGCTACGGCTTCGGTCTGATCGACCGGCTCGCCCCGCTCGCGGTCGTCGCGGTCGTCACGGTGGTCTTCCTCGCCCAACTGCTGCTGGCGAAATGGTGGTTGCGGACCCATCGCTACGGTCCGGGCGAGTGGCTGCTGCGGGCGGTCACGATCGCGGGCCGCCCGAAGTGGCGGGAGCGGAAGCACCGGGCCGGGTAGCCCGCACTCTCCCCCGGCGCGCCCGGCGCCCGTCTCCCGGCGCCCGCACGCGTCCCCCGGCGTCTGCCCCCGGCGTCCGCCCCTGACACCCGCCTTACAGCACGCTCCCCCGGCGCTCGTCTCCCGGCCTGATTCGGCCGGGAGCCGGGCGCCGCCGTATGGCCGGATACCGCCCTCTGGCCGATGGGCCGCGGAACGGCCCCGGCCCGGCCTCCGCCGCCCCACCGGCCCCGGCCGCCCCACCCGTCGACGAGTGCGCCATGCACGCGGATTGCGTTCGGCGCAACGCATCCGGACCCGGGAATTCCAGGGCCGGTGCACCGCGAATACCCCGGAACATGAATCCAACCGGGCTTACTTTCGGACTCATTCGCCTTGCATTCGCCTGCCCGGGCAACCGCCGACGACATCTCCCCCCTCTATCCAGATGTCGGTTTCACCTGGAAACTGTTCCGGCGGATACGGCTTCCCCGCAGGCGAGGCGAACCCTCGTGCCCCTGTGCGGGACGACCGGATCCGCCGTCTCGACGTCACCGAGAACGGTGCGGCAGAAGGAGTGACGCCTTCACCGCCGCACCGGCGAGCAGTGAGCACCGCCCGGGACCACCACCACCGCGCACTCCCCTGGTGCGCGGCGGGGAAACCGGTACCGGGCCTTTCCGATCGAAGGCCCGGCCGGTTGCACAGGACGCAATTCCCCTCTTCGGAACCGGGAAATACCCGCCCCGGGCCCCTGGCCCCCGTTGCACAGCGCGAATAACCCGACATAACGAGCCGCAATTCCAACACCCCGGCCCGGGATTTCCCCACGCCGGGAAACTCCTCCCGCCGTGGCGCCGGAAAGGGACACCGGAGCCCTTCCGCCGCCGACGGCGGGCAACACCCTCGGACGGACCGGCGGGTGAGCACGGAGCGACGGCACCTCATGGCCGTTTCCGCCTCCGTTTCCGGACACACCACACCCCCGACCGGGCACGCCCCTGTTCGTGCCCGGTGTCCGGAACGCGCTCACGGGCCCGGCAGCTGCCCACGGCACCGGTGGCCGCGGGCCGTACCGCCCCTCCCGCCGTCCGCACCACCACACCGACTCTCCGGAGGACCGATCGTGAACAACAAGCAGCCCGACAAGCGCATCGGGCGCCGTTCCCTGCTCTCCGGCGCCGCCGCCGCGGCGGGCGGCGCGGCCCTGGCCGGCGCCCTCCCCGCGGGCTCCGCCCACGCCGCCCCCAAGCCCCCGCCGGGCGCCGCCGCGGCCCATGTGGCCGCGACCCCCGCCGTTATCGACGTCGCCCCCGGCGACCCCCGCTTCCCCGACCTGGTGCGCGGTATCAACCAGCGCTGGGTGGCGACCCCCGAGAAGGTCCGGATGGTCACCACCGCCGCCCAGGCGGAGACCGCCGTACGGGAGGCGGTGACCGCCGGGAAGCGGCTCACCGTCCGCAGCGGCGGCCACTGTTACGAGGACTTCGTCTTCAACAGCCAGGTCCAGGTCGTCGTCGACCTGTCCGCCATGAACCAGGTCTACTTCGACCCGTCCATGGGGGCCTTCGCCATCGAGGCCGGCGCCTCCAATCTCCAGGTCTACGAGACCCTCTACAAGCTGTACGGCGTCACCATCCCCGCGGGCTCCTGCCACTCCGTGGGGGCGGGCGGCCATATCTCCGGCGGCGGCTTCGGCCTGCTCTCCCGGCAGCTCGGGCTCACCGTGGACTACCTGCACGCCGTCGAGGTCGTCGTGGTGCGTTCCAACGGCACCGTGGAGACCGTCATCGCGAAGCGGGGCGACACCGGCGACCTGGGCGACCTGTGGTGGGCCCATACCGGTGGCGGCGGCGGCAACTTCGGGCTGATCACCCGCTACTGGATGCGGACGCCGGGCGTCACCGGCAACGACCCGACGAAGCTGCTGCCCAAGCCGCCGTCGGAGGTGTTCGTCCACGCCATCAGCCTCCCCTGGCCGCAGATGAACCAGCGTTCCTTCCAGACCCTGGTCCAGAACTGGGGCCGGTGGCACGAGGCCAACAGCGCCCCGACTTCGCCGTACGCCGCTCTCTTCGGTCTGCTCAAGCTGAACAACTACGGCAACGACAGAAGCGCCATCGGTCTGCTGACCCAGATGGATGCCACCGTCCCGAACGCCCGGCGGCTGCTGGACGACTATGTGGCCGCGGTCACCGCGGGCGTCGGGGTCACCCCGCAGGCCATGACGGTGCCGATGGGCGAGCACGCGGCACTGGCCCAGTTCGACGAGCCGCGCAGGATGCCGTGGTACATCGCGACCGACTACCTCAGCGGCGGCAACCCCACCCTCCGCGGCAAGTACAAGTCGGCCTACGCCCGCAGGGGCCTCTCCAGCTTCCAGGTCGCCGCGCTCTGGAAGAACCTGAGCGACCCCCTCAAGTACGACAACCCCGACGCCCTGGTCCAGATCGACTCGTACGGCTGCAAGATCAACGAGGTGGCGTCCGACGCCACCGCGGTGCCGCAGCGCGACTCGGTCCTCAAGCTCCAGTACCAGACCTACTGGACCGACCCGGCCCAGGAGGCCAAGCACCTCGCCTGGATACGGAACTTCTACAAGGACGTGTACGCGGAGACCGGCTTCGTCCCGGTCCCGAACTTCACCAATGACGGCTGCTACGTCAACTACCCCGACACGGACCTCGGCGACCCCGCCTTCAACACCTCCCAGGAGACCTGGGGCAGCCTGTACTACAAGGGCGGCTTCGACCGGCTGAAGCGGGCCAAGCGGGCCTGGGACCCGACGAACTTCTTCCGCCACGCACAGTCCATCCCCCTGCAGTGAGTGACCGGGGGCTGTTCCCGCGTGTCAGGACGCGGGGATAGCCCCCACCCGCCCGGCGCGCCCCTAAACTCCCAACCACCGCCGATATCAGGGGAGTTGACTGCGTCATGACCGACCGGATCGACACGGGGCGCGCCCATCCGGCGCGGGTCTACGACTACATCCTCGGGGGCAAGGACCACTACACCGTGGATGTCGAGGCGGGCGACGCCATGGTCGCGGGCTGGCCCTCGCTGCCGGTCAGCATGCGGCAGAACCGGCTCTTCATGGAGCGCGTGGCCCGGTATCTGGCGCGCGAGGAGGGCGTCCGGCACTTCCTGGACATCGGTACCGGGCTGCCGACCTCGCCCAATCTCCACGAGGTCGTCCAGCGGGAGCGGCCGGACGCTTCGGTCGTGTACGTCGACAACGACCCGATCGTGCTGGCGCACGCGGAGGCGCTGCTGACCAGCTCCCCGGAGGGCCGCACCGCGTACCTCGACGCGGATATGCGCGAGCCCGGGACCATCCTCGGCTCGGCCGCGTTCCGGGAGCTGTTCGAGCCGGGGCGGCCGGTCGCGCTGACCGTGGTCGCCATGCTCCACTTCATCCGGCCGCCCGACGACCGCGCCCTGGTACGGCAGTTGCTGGACCCGCTGCCGCCGGGCAGCTTCCTCGCGATCTCCACGGCCACGGCGGACTTCGCGCCGGACGAGATCACCCGGGTGACCCGGGAGTACGAGAGCCGGGGCATCCCGATGGTGCCCAGGACCGCTGCCGAGGTGGCGGCCTTCTTCGACGGTCTGGAGCTGCTGGAACCGGGACTCGTCCAGGTCCACCGCTGGCGCCCGGAGGCGGCCCAGGAGGGCGTGGCGCCGGAGCAGGTGGCGATGTACGGCGCGGTGGCCCGCAAGCCGTAGGCCGCCGCCGGAAGCTGTAGGCCGGGCGGCACCCGCCATGGGCCCGGCGCCCGTGGCCCGGCGCCCGGGCCGTCAGCCCACCCGACCGCCCTCCCGGGCGAGCAGATGGCCCGGCGCCCGGGCCGTCAGCCCACCCGGCCGCCCTCCCGGGCGAGCAGATGCGGCGGCGGGACGATGCCGTCGGACAGGGCCGGATCCGGGACCAGGGTGCCGAAGGCCGTCGTCAGCGGCAGGATCCCGGCCCAGACCGGGCGTTCGGCGTCGGGGCCGGAGGTGCCGTCGTCCGGCGGGCCGGTACGGATCTTGACGGACGCCTCCTCCAGCGAGAGCGCCAGCAGCGCGGTGGCGGCCAGTTCCTTGCGGCTGGGCACCCGGGCGTACCCCCACTGCCCGGGCGCGGACTGCGCGGTCAGACAGCGCAGCCCGGCGAGCTTCTCCTCCGGGTCGGTGACCAGACGCGGCACTCCGTAGACCATCGCGCTGCGATAGTTGACGCCGTGCTCGAAGACGGAGCGCGCCAGCACCAGCGCGTCCACATGGGTCACGGTCGCGCACACCACGGCCCCGGGATCGGCGGCCAGGCTGCGGCTCGCCACCGAGCCGTGGACGTACAGTTCGGTGCCGTCGCTGCCGTAGACCGTCGGAACGGCCATCGGGACCCCGTCGACGACCACCCCCAGATGGCAGACGAACCCGGCCGCGAGGATCGCGTCGAGCGCGGCGCGCTCCCGGCTGCCCTGCTCGCGCAGCCTGCGGTGACGGGTGCGGTCGGTGGCGGGCAGTTCGGGCGGCAGCGGTGTCCGTCTCACGTCGTCCGTCCCTACTCGGTTCCTCGGTGAACTGGGTGAACTGGGGTGCCTCGGCGGCTTCGTGAACCGGGCGCTTGCGGTGGAGATTCGGCGGCAGAACTCATTGCACGCTACAGATACTCCGGCCCGTCGGCCAGAGCGGAATCCGTCGTCCCGTCCGCACCAGCCTCACCTTCCCGCCCAGGGCCTCCTCATGCTCCGCGCCGGGCAACCCGGGCCGCCGGCGGTCCGGTAGCGGGGCGCCCGCCCGGTGATAATCCGGGGCCCCGGCGGCCGTCCTGCTAATAATCTTGGGATGCAGAACCGCGGGGGAGCCGCATGACCCGTGTCAGGACACCCGCCCCGCCCGGCCACCCGCCGACGGAACGCGCCGGTGACCGGTTCCTCCCCTGATCATCCGGAGTTCCCTGTGCAACGAACCACCCTGCTCCGGCGCGGAATCCCGCGCCTGGCCACCGTGGCCACCGCCGTCGCCCTGACGGCCGCGCTCACGGGTACCGCGGTCGCGGCCACCGCCCCGGCGTCCGACCCGTCGCAGAGCACCGCCGCGCGCACCACCACCGCGCTCACCATGAAGGCGGCGGCCTCGAAGCCGACGCCGCTCGCACCGTTCTTCTTCCTCACCGGGACCTTCACCAACGGCAAGAAGTACCAGTGGCTGCCCGACGGAAAGGGCGGCCTCGGGCCTCGCTCCGGCCCGTACCTCTGGAAGGGACTCAAGTACAACGTCTCCGTCGACCCCTATCTGGAGGGGTCGCAGCACGGCGCGTACCACGTCATGACCAACGGGGTGCTCAACCGCTGGCACGACGGGAAGCTCAAGAAGATCGCCACCGGCTGGGGCCAGTACAACCGGGTGCTGTCGCCCGGCACCCTGACCCGCGCCGCCCACCCCGATCTGCTGGCCCGGGACGCCAAGGGCGTCCTGTGGCGCTTCCAGACCAGGGCGGACGGCACCCTCGCGCCGCGCGTCCAGGCCGGCACCGGCTGGAACGCCTACACCCAGATCACCGGCATCGGCGACTTCTCCGGCGACTCCGTGCCGGACCTGCTCGCCCGCGATGCCAAGGGCGTGCTCTGGATGTTCCGCGGCACCGGCAAGAGCGCCAAGCCGTTCGCCCCGCGGGCCCGGATCGGCTCCGGCTGGAACACCTTCAACAAGCTGGTGTCCACGGGTGATGTCGACGGCGACCGCCGCAGCGATCTGCTCGCCCGGGACGCCAAGGGCACGCTCTGGATATACCGGGGCACCGGGAAGACGGCCGCGCCGTTCAAGGCATCCGCGAAGATCGGGACCGGCTTCCAGGCGTACCACGACCTGTCCTGACCTCTGCCGTACGCCTCCGACCCGCACCGCGGCACGCCCTGCGCGGTGCGGGGCCGGGGCGCCCGGCACCGCGTTACACACCCATCATCCGCCCATGCAGCCCTCATCACCTCGGGCCGCGACAGTGGCGCGCATGACCACGACCACACGTGTGAAACCGAGCCCCGTTCCGAGCCCCGCCCCGAGCCCCGCCCCGCGTCCGGCCGCCGGACGGCGGGCGCTCGCCGTCCTGCTCGCCGTGGCCGCCTCCACCGCGCTGGCCGCCCCGGTCGCGACGGCCGCCCCCGCCCGCGCCGCCACCGGGCCCGCGCCCGGGCCCGTCGTCTGGGGGCCCTGCAAGGGCGATCCGCCGATGCCGGACCCCGGGCCGCACGTCGAGTGCGGCACGGTCGAAGTACCGGTGGACTGGTCGAAGCCGAACGGCCCGAAGACCGGTATCGCCGTCGCCCGCCAGAAGGCCACCGGCCCGGCGAAGCGGATCGGCGTCCTGATGGTCAATCCGGGCGGACCCGGCAACTCGGGCGTCGACTCGGCCCTGTACGCCGACAACCCCATCGACGGCTACTCCGCCGAGCTGCGCCAGCGCTTCGACATCGTGGGCTTCGACCCGCGCGGCGTCGGCCGCAGCTCCCAGGCCGTCTGCGACGAAGCCGTCCTGGAGAAGGTCCCCACCCACCCCCGGAACGCGGCCGAGTTCGAGAAGGTCCGCACCCTCAACGCCGAAGGGATCCGGAGCTGTCTCCAGCGGACGGGCCCGCTCGCCGCCCATATGGACAGCACCAGCGTCGTCCGCGACATGGACGCGATCCGGGCCGCTCTCGGCGAGCGGCGGATCAGCTATCTGGGCCACTCCTACGGCACCTCGCTCGGCGAGCGCTACTCCAAGCTCTTCCCGGGCAACCTCCGCACCATGGTCCTCGACAGCGCCGTGGACCCGAACCGGTCGAGCGCCGAACGGTATATGACGGACAGCGCCGTCACCGCCAACGAGTCCCTGAAGAAGATGCTGGCGCTCTGCCCGGCCGATCCCGTCTGTGCGAAGCCGGGACTGCCGAAGGGCAAGAAGCTGACGACGGTCGTCGACGAGCTGTTCGCCCGCGCCGACGCCGGTACCCTCCGCAAACCCGGCCCCAACGGCCCCACCCGGGCCAAGGTCACCCCCGACCAGCTGACCGAGGTGCTGAACGGTTTCGCCGGTGGAGGGCCCGAACGCCTGGACATCGTGACCGACGAGCTAGCCGCCCTCTACAGCGGTAAGGGCGAGGTCCGCTTCTTCGGCGGCGGACCCGTCAACCCGGCGATCCCGCTGGTGCTCTGCCGGGACCACGACTTCCGGATCAAGGACTACGCCGAGTACCGGGCGATCCGGGAGCGGGTCGCCAAGGCCGCTCCGTACGTCCGCTACAACGACCAGGCCCTCGCCTTCACCCTGAACTGCCAGGGCTCGCCCCTGCCGGTGGAGCCGCGGCCCGCGCAGGCGGCGGGCGGACTGCCGCCGGTGCTCGTCGTGAACGCCACCTACGACCTGGCGACCCCGCTGGCCGGGGCGAAGCGGATGGTGCGCGAGATCCCGACGGCGACGCTGCACGAGGTGAAGACCGTCGGCCATGTGCTGTACCTGGAGGACGGCGTACGGCAGATCATCGACAACCACCTGATCAACCGCACCCGCTGACCCGCTGAGCCGGGTCCGGCAGGTGTACTGAGGCCGCGGGGCCCGGGGCGCGACGGTCGCGCGCCCCGGGCCCCGCTTCGTACCGCGGCCGGTCCTCCGCGGCTTTCCCCGCGCGGCCTGTCCCTCGCGGCTGCCTTCCCTGCACGGCCCGTCATCCGTAGGCCGTCCCCCGCGGCCCGTCATCCGTAGGCCGTCCCCCGCGGCCCGTCCCCCTTAGGCGGGCTCAGCGCCGTCCGGCCAGACCGTGCTCCCGGAGCCGGAAGCTCTCGCCCTTCAGGCTGATCACGTCCGCGTGGTGGACCAGCCGGTCCAGCAGGGCGTAGGTGACCGGGCCGTCGCCGAAGATCTCGGACCACTGCGCCAGCGGCTTGTCGCTGGTGACGATGGTGGAGGCACGCTCGTAGCGGTGCGAGACCAGCCGGAACAGCAGCCGGGTCTCCTCCGGTCCGAAGGGCACATAACCGATCTCGTCGATCACCAGCACGGCATGGCGGTCGAGCCGGGCCAGCTCCTCGCCGAGCCGCCCGGCGGCCTGGGCCGCGGCCAGCCGGTCCACCCACTCGGTGGCGGTGGCGAAGACGGTGTCGTGCCCGGCCTGGCAGGCGCGGATGCCGAGGGCGACGGCGAGATGGGTCTTGCCGGTGCCGGGCGGGCCCAGGAAGACCGCGTTCCGGCGGGCGTCGACGAAGTCGAGGGTGCCGAGCCGGGTGACGGTCTCCCAGTCGAAGGCCCTCTGGTGGTCGTCGTCGAAGTCCTCCAGCGTCTTCCGGGCGGGGAATCCGGCGGCCCGGATCCGGGACTCGGCGGAGGAGCCGTCGCGTACCGCCGTACCGCCGGTGGCCTGGGCGGGCACGGTCTCCGGCTTGGCGAGCGGGTCCGGGCCCGCGGCGACCGGCGCGGCGGCCGGCAGGACGGACGGCAGAGCGGACGGCGCGGGCTCGGGGAGGGCCGCGCCGGCCGGTTCGGCCGCCGTGGGCTCGGCGGGCGCGCGGGGGGTGCCCGCCGCGAGGTGTCCGCCGCCGCCGCTCTCCATCGGCCCCGACATATACGCCAGGATCGCGGCCGACAGGATGAAGGCCATATGGATGACGGTCCCCCACAGCAGCGCGTGCTGGGAGGTGTGGGCGACGTCCACGAACATCTGGAGCAGATGGACGGACGAGATGCCGACGATGGCCGTCGCCAGCTTCACCTTCAGCACATTGGAGTTGACGTGCGAGAGCCACTCGGGCTGGTCCCGGTGGCCCTGGAGGCCGATCCGGGAGACGAAGGTCTCGTACCCGCCGACGATCACCATGATCAGCAGGTTGGCGATCATGACGACATCGACCAGCTTGAGCACCGCCAGCATGACCATCGTCTCGTCGGCCTGGCCGCTGACGATGTGCTGGATGAGATGCCACAGCTCGTTGAAGAACTTGTAGACGTAGACGCCCTGCGCTGCGACGAGGCCGAAATAGAGCGGTGCCTGGAGCCAGCGGGTGGCGAAGAGGGCGTAGCCGAGGGAGGAGGCGGCGTAGCTCCTCAGATCGGGTTTCGGTGGCCGGGGAGCCTGCGGCTGGTGTTTGGCGTGCGGTGCATGGGGGGCATGGGACGCGGACGTGGCATGACCGTGCAAGGGCGTCTCCCAACGGGGTTCGGGGCGGCGGTCGGGCGCGGTCGGCGCGGGCCGCGGTCACGCTGTCAACGGCCGATCCCGGGAGTCGTCACGGACCCGGCGGGTGGAGTGCCGTACGGGGCACTGCTTTCGGCCGGTGGGAGCGGGGGCGTGCGGGGGGCGCGTACGGCGGGGGTGCGGAGCAGGGACGTTCCGGCGGGCCCGGGCGGGCCTCCCCGGGCCCGGCTTGGGGAGGGCCCCGGCGGGCTCCGCCGGCCGCCGCCCGTCACCCGTTCCCCGCGCACCGGGTGCCGGGGCCGCCGCGGCCGCCTTGAATGCGGAGTGTGCTGCGAAGGATCGGTGAGTGGTGTGCCCGGCGGGCGGTGTACGTCGTCGTGGCGTGGCTGGTGGTGCTGGCAGTGCTCCAGGTGCTGCACCATCTCTACGGCGGCGAGTACTCCGACGACTTCACCCTGTCGGACACCCAGTCCCAGCACGGTGTCGAGGTGCTCAAGGAGCACGACCCGGCGGCCGGCGGCTACAGCAGCCAGATCGTGCTGCACGACGCGGACCGGCCGCTGACCCAGGTCTCCGGGCAGGTGTCGCAGACGGTGACGGGCCTCAAGGCCCTGCCCGACGTGCTGACCGCCCAGAACCCGCTGGCCGTGCCCTCGTCGAACGAGGGGCCGCTGGCGCCCGACGGCCGGACCGCGTACATCACCGTCCGGTTCGCCGTACCGCCGTCCACGCTCGGCCCGGACTATCTGGACGGCGTCGACACCGCCGTCGAACCGCTGCGGGCCGCGGGTGTCCAGGTGGAGTACGGCGGTCCGCTCGGCGAGCTGGCCCGCCCGGAGCCCAACGACCATGCCAGCGAGGCCATCGGCTTCGCGGTGGCGATCGTGGTGCTGCTGATCGGCTTCGGCAGTGTGGTCGCGGCCGTGCTGCCGCTGGTGACCGCGCTGATCTGCGTGATCTGCGGACTGGCGCTGCTCGCCCTGCTGGCCGCCGCCTCCACCTTCGCGACCGTCTCACCGACCCTGGCGACGATGATCGGCCTCGGTGTCGGTATCGACTACGCGCTCTTCCTGGTCACCCGCCACCGGCAGAACCTGATGAACGGCGACGACCCGGTGAACGCGGCCGGCAAGGCGACCGCGACCAGCGGCCACGCCGTACTGCTCTCCGGCTGCACGGTCATCATCGCCCTGTCGGGCCTCTGGGTCTCCGGTATCGCGTTCATCGGCAAGCTGGGGCTGGCGGCCGCGGTGACCGTGGTGACCGCGGTGCTGGGCGCGCTCACCCTGGTCCCCGCCGTACTCGGTCTGATCGGCCGGCATATCGACAAGCTGCGGGTCCGCACCCCCATCGCGGAGACCGAGGCGGCGCCCGGCGAGGAGGTCCACGGCACCTGGCACCGGTACGCGCTCCGCGTGGAGCGGCGGCCCTGGTGGTATCTGGCGGGCGGAGTGCTGATCCTCGCGGTGCTGGCGTATCCGGTGTTCTTCATGCAGCTCGGCCATATCGGCGACGGCGCCGACCCCACCTCCTTCACCGACCGCCGGGCCTTCGATCTGATGTCGGCGGCCTTCGGGCCGGGCTCCAACGGGCCGCTGACCCTGGTCGTCGACCAGAGCGCGGTCCCGGCGGCGGACCGGGCCGCGCTGGCGTCCTCCGTGCAGCACGCGCTCTCCGCCGTACCGGACGCCGCGGCCGTCACCCCGCTCCAGCCGACCGCCGACGGCGAGGTGCTGGTCGGGACGGCGTACTCGGTCGCCTCCCCGCAGGACGAGCGGACCACCGAACTCGTCAACCGGCTCACCGACCAGGTCCTGCCGGACGCGGTCGCGGGCACCGCGGCCCATACGTACGTCACCGGCACCACCGCCGCCCAGGTCGACTTCCTGGACATCGTCTCCGCCCGGCTCCCCCTGATCATCGCGGCCGTGGTGGGGCTGGCGTTCATCGTGATCCTGGTGGTCTTCCGGGGTCTGCTGGTCGCGGTGAAGGCGGCGGTGCTCAATGTGCTGTCGATCGCGGCGTCGTACGGGGTCGTGGTCGCCGTCTTCCAGTGGGGCTGGGGCGGCCCGGCGCTCGGGGTCTCCGGCAAGGTGCCCATCGAGAGCTATGTCCCGATGATGATGTTCGCCATCGTCTTCGGGCTGAGCATGGACTACGAGATCTTCCTGCTCTCCCGGGTCCACGAGGCCTGGCTGCGCACGGGCGACGCCCGGGCCAGCGTGGCCCATGCCCTGGAGATCACCGCCCGGGTCATCACCTGTGCCGCGCTGATCATGGTGAGCGTCTTCGCGGCGTTCATCATCAGCGACAACATCGTGGTGAAGATGCTGGGCCTGGGCCTGGCGGCGAGCGTCCTGATCGACGCGACCGTGGTCCGGCTGCTGCTGGTCCCGGCGGTGATGACGCTGCTGGGCGAGAAGGCGTGGTGGACGCCGCGGTGGCTGGACCGGGTGATGCCGAGGCTCCATCCGGAGGGGACGGAGTAGCCCTCCGTACGGGCTGCCGTACGGTGCCCGCCGCACTTCGCCCGTTCACCCGTACGGCGCACATCCGCATGCGAGGCGCCCCGGCACCTCCTTCACTGGGCCTGTACGCGCCCAGCGCGTGAAGGAGGCGTACGACATGAACCGTCCCTGGAGGCGCCCGGTCGTCAGCGCGGCCGTCGCGGCCCTCACGGCGACCGCCCTGGCGGCGGGCGTCGCGGCATGCGGCAACGACAACAGTCCGTCGTCCGTGGCGTCGAGCGTCGCATCCGTGGCGTCCGGCGCGGCGTCCGTGGCGTCGGGCGCGGCATCCGCGGCGGCGTCCATCGGTGCAAAGGCCACCGACGCGGCCGCCTCGGCCTCCGCGTCGGCACAGAAGAAGATCGACGACATCAAGGGCGGCACCGATGTGAAGGGCGATGTCACCCTCGCGGCCCCGGCCATCAAGGGCGGCCGCAGCACGGTCGACGTCACGGTGCGGAACACCGCCGACTCGGCGAAGTCCTTCGCGGTCAAGGTCGACTACAAGGACACCAGCGGCAATCTTCTCGACACCGTCGTGGTGACGGTCTCGGACGTCCCGGCGGGACAGTCGAAGTCCACCACCGCCGAGAGCAACCGGGATCTCACGGGCGAAGTGAAGACGGACGTCTCACAGGCCCTGCGCTACTGACCCGCACGTTCACGACCGTCGCTCACGATCGGAGCCCGTCATGGAGGACTACCCGCTCCTCAACCTGTTCTGGACCATGCTCTGGTTCTTCCTGTGGATCATGTGGCTGTTCCTGCTGTTCAAGGTGATCACCGACCTGTTCCGCGACCACACGCTCAACGGCTGGGCCAAGGCGGGCTGGATGGTCCTGGTGATCCTGCTGCCCTTCCTCGGCGTACTGCTGTACGTGATCTTCCGGGGCCGCTCGATGGGCGAACGCGAGGTCTCGGCGGCGCAGGAACGGGAGGCCGCGTTCAAGTCGTACATCCGCAAGACCGCGAGCGAGGGCGGCGGCGGGGAGCCCGGGGCGGATGTGGACCAGCTGGCCCGGCTGCACGATCTGAAGGAGAAGGGCGCGATCACGGACGAGGAGTTCCAGCAGGCCAAGGCGAAGATCCTGGCCTGAGCGCGGAAGCCCTCGCGGGCGAACGGAGTTCCCGTCCCCGGATCCGTCCGGGGGCGGGAACTCAGTGCCAGTCGGCGGTACGGACCGAATCGCAGAGTTCGACGACAAGTTCGCCCGCGTCCAGGCCGGTGCCCGCGACGGGCCTGACCCGGGCGCCCACCCAGATGAGATGGGGAGCGGCGCCGACGACCCGGCAGCGGTACATGAAGCCCTCGGGGAAGCGGACGAGGGACTCGTTGCGGGCGATACGGGTGTAGCGGTGGACGACGGCGGAGCGGATGACGACTCCCTCGCCGGTGCTGCGCTCGTCCTCCAGTTCGCTGGAGGAGCAGATGGGACAGAGCAGCTTGCGGAAGGCGACACTGCCGCACCAGCGGCAGCGCTGGTAGACGAGACCGTTGTCGTCGTCCGCCACCGCGGTCCCCGTCGCCGTCTGGGGCGGGGCGAGACGGTCGGTTCCGGGCTGGGACATGCGATGACCCCCTGCACTCGTCGGCTCGGGCTGCGCGCGCCCCAGCACCATATGGCACTGAGTGCCTAGATGTATAGGTACTGGGTGCCAGATTCCGGTACGGAGTGCGGCGGTTCGGGCACCGGGGGTACGCGCCAGGGGGCGCCTGCCCGGGTCAGGGGCCGGGGCGCGCGGGCCGCCGGGTAAGGGGCGGCGCCCGGCGTCAGGAAGTGCCCGGTACCGGCGAGGCGCCGAGCGCGGATTCGATGCCCTGGACGACGCGCCAGACGGGGGTCCCCTTGCGGGCGACCATGATGACGACCTCGCCGTCGCCCTCGGGCAGCCCGCCCGCCACCGCGACGGCCTCGCCGCTCCTCGTCCCGCAGGAGGCGGTTCCCCACACATCCCGTACGAGGGAGAGGGCATGGTCCGCGGCGGCCTCGGCGTCCCCCTCGCCGCCGGCCCGGAGCCAGGAGCGCAGGGCGTTGTTGTGCGCGGCGACCACGGCGGACGCGATCACCTCGGCGCGGAGCGACCCGTCGGCGCTACGGGGACCGTGGGTCCGCAGATGGTTGGCGAGGGTGCGCTCGTACCGCCGAACCACGGAGAGTTCGTAGGTCCGCAGGCCCGGGACCTCGCGGGTGAGGCGGTAGCGCTGGACGGAGAAGTCCGGCTTGGCGGCGTACATCCGCATGACGATCCGGGCGGCGTCGCAGACCGTGCCGACGGGGTCCGGGGACCCGGCGTTGGCCTCCAGATAGGCGGTCATCTCGACCAGGCACCCCTCGTGGTCCGGGAAGACCGCGTCCTCCTTGGAGGGGAAGTAGCGGAAGAACGACCGGCGCCCGACGCCCGCGCGCGCGACGATGTCGTCCACCGTGGTCCGCTCGAACCCCCGCTCAAGGAACAGCTCGAACGCGGCCTCCGCGAGCGCCTCGCGCATGGGCACTTCCGCATTGCGTCGCTTGCGCACCTCTGTCATGGCGGGCAACGTAACACCGGAGGGGCAGTTTTGGCACTGGGTACCTTTACAGAGGGTACTTGGTGCCATAGCCTCAATGGGACAAACCCTCCATCGGCAGGAGTCAGGAGCCCGGCGTGAGCTTGAGGATCGTTGTCTGTGTGAAGTACGTGCCCGATGCCAGTGGCGATCGTGGGTTCGCGGATGATCTGACGGTGGATCGTGAG